>JANMWW010000134.1:0-2139 GCA_031394155.1 Chloroflexota bacterium
GCGGTGGTCATAAAGGACGAGCCGCGCATGGCGCGCCAGCGGACGGAGCGCCGGCCAGAGCGCGGAGCTCATGCCCGGGCCGCCGTGGAGGACAAGGCAGTCGGGCCCCACGCCATGCATCTCGTACGAGAGCCCCGCAGGGGACGCTCGGCGATCGGTCGAGCTAGGAGCGGAAACGCGGATCGAGCGCGTCACGCAATCCCTCCCCGAGGAGGTTCGTGGCGATGACCAGGACGAGGATGGCGAGGCCGGGGATCGCGCCCACGTGGTAGGCCACGGTGATGACCTCACGGCCGTCGGCCAGCATCGTGCCCCAGTCCGCCGTCGGGGGCTGCGCCCCGAGTCCGATGAAGCTGAGGCCGGCCGTCTCGGTGATCATCCAGCCGACGTTCAGGCTCGCGGCCACGATCGCCGTCGGGAGGACGTTCGGGAGGATCTCGCGCCGCACGATGTGCCAGCTCGTCGCGCCGATCGCACGCGCCGCTTCCACATATTCCTGCCCACGAAGGATGAGGACCGCCGACCGCACACCGCGCGCGTAGAAGGAGACGTTCGCGATCGCGACCGCGAGCATCGCGTTCACGAGCCCCGGGCCGAGTGCCGCCACCAGAAGGATCGCGAGAAGCACATAGGGGAAGGCCATCAGCGTGTCGACCACGCGCATGATCGCGTTCTCGACAAGGCCCCCCAGGTAGCCGGACACGAGGCCGAGAAGCCCGCCGACGAAGAGCGCGATGCCAGCTGAAACGAATCCGACGACGAGTGACACTCGCGCGCCCCAGATGACGCGGCTCAGGATGTCCCGGCCCAGCTGATCCGAGCCGAGCACGAAGCCGTGTTGTCCTGGAGAGGCGAGGCGGACCGCGGGATCGGTCGCGTTCGGGTCAGCGAGCGGCAGGATCGGCGCAAGCAGCGCGGCCAGCGCGACGGCCAGGACGACGATGATGCCGACGACTGCCGCGCGGTCTCGCCCGAGGTCTTGGGCCAGCCGACGCATCGGGCTCGGCCTGCTCTGTTCGACGACGAGCGGCTCGGCACCGCCCCGCGCGCTGGCGGGCACTGAGCGAGTGGGCTCAGCCATAACGGATCCGCGGATCGAGATAGGCGTAGGCGAGATCGGTGGCAAGATTCACGAGGACGTACACGAGCGCGATGAGCATGACTCCGCCCTGCACGAGCGGAAAGTCGCGCTTCAGAATGCTCGTGACGAGGAGTGCTCCAAGTCCGGGCCAGGCGAACACCGTCTCGACCAGGACCGCGCCGGCCAGAAGATATCCGACCTCGATCCCGATGATGGTCGCGACGCCGACGAGGGCATTCGGGAGGACGTGTTTTCTGATGAGCTGACGTTCCGAGAGTCCCTTGCTGCGACCGGTGCGCACGAAGTCTTGGCCGAGCACCTCGAGCATGCTCGAACGGGTGAGCCGTGAAACGATCGCGGTCGGGACGGCAGCGAGGGTGACGGCCGGGAGTGCCAGGTGCGCGATGAGGTCGAACAGGCCGCCGTCCCCGCGCGGCGAGCTCATACCGGTCCCCGGAAGCCATCCCAGCGTGAGTGAGAAACCGATGATCAGGATCATCCCAAGCCAGAACGACGGCATGCTCATGCTCACGAGCGCGAAGACCATCGCGACGCGGTCGAACCACTTTCCGCGCTGGACGGCCGAAAGGACGCCGACCGAGAGCCCAACGACGACGGCGATCGTGAGGCTCGCGCCAGCCAACAGCGCCGTAGCCTGAAATCGCTCCATGACGTCGGTGAGCACCGGCCGGTGCGAAGATATCGAACGTCCGAAGTCCCCCTGCAGCGCATGACCGATCCACTTCCCGTACTGCACCGGCAACGACTCGTCGAGCCCGAGCTCCTGTCGGAGGCGGGCGAGATCGTCAGGTCGCGCGAGCGGCCCGAGCAGCAGTTGCGCCGGGTCCCCCGGCGCGAGATGGAGCGCGAGGAACACGACGACGGAGACACCGAAAAGGACGCCGAAGAGAGAGAGCAGGCGTTGCGCGAGATAACGACCCATCGATCACTCCCGGAGTAGGGGCCCCCGGCGAGCGGAACCCCCCGGGCACCCCCAGAGCGCTAGTCCAACCAGAAATTAGGGAAGAAGATTTAGAATGACGGGTTGGGCTTGATGT
>JANMWW010000135.1:0-11178 GCA_031394155.1 Chloroflexota bacterium
CCGGCAAGTCGTCGATCCTGAATGCCATCGCCGGTGCAGGCGTGAGCCGCGCCGGCGTGCTTCGGCCCACGACCCGCGAGGCGGTCCTCTACGCGGATCCTGACGACGCGCGCCTGCTGCGCGCGCACGGACGCCTGCGCCTCATCCCACCGGATCGCCTGCTCCTCGCGGCCGCACCGGCGTCGAACGCCGGCGTGGCCATCGTCGATGCGCCGGACATCGATTCGGTCGAACGCGAGAATCGCGCTCTCGCCGATACGTTGCTCGAAGCGTGTGACCTATGCGTGTTCGTGACGACCGCGACGCGATATGCCGACCTCGTGCCCTGGGACGTCCTTGGCCGCATCCGCCAGCGCGAGGTCCCGCTGGTCATCGTCGTGAACCGGCTCCCGCCGAGCACGGAGGATCGAGAGGTCGTACTCGCCGACGCGGAGCGCCTGTTCGCAGAGCACGGCCTGCGTGAAGCCAGCGGGAAGGTCGACGTCATCGCCATCGACGAAGGAGACGTCGATCCGGCCATCCAAGGTGTGTCGCGCGGCGCGATCGCGGCGCTCACCGCGCGGATCGACACCCTCACGGCAACGGGCGAAGAGCGGCGACGGCTCGCTGCGACGGCGCTGGCGGGCGCGCTCCGTGGTCTCGTGCCGCTCGTCGCCGACGTCGCGGCCGATCTCGAGCACGAGGCGCTCGACAACGAAGTGCTCCGGCGCATCGCGCAGACCGCGTATGAGGAAGAGTTCTCGAAGCTCTCCGACGCGCTTCGCAGCGGAGTCCTGCTGCGCGCAGAGGTCCTGCGCCAGTGGCAGGACTTCGTTGGTGCCGATCAGATCGCGCGCTTCGTGTCATCCGGTCTGGGCCGCCTCCGCGGCCTGCTGCTCTTCGCGATCCGGGGTACACCTGTCGCGCCCATCGCCAGCGTCGAGGAGAGCATGACCAGCTCGCTCGAGGCGCTGACGCTCCGACATGCCAGCGAGGCGGCACGCCGGACGGCGCAGCTATGGTCCGCGAGCTCCGATGCGGCCGCGCTGGTGGATGGCGACCCGACGCTCTGGTCGGCATCGCCCTCCCTGGCGCCGGCGCTTCGCGAGACGCTGGGTGCGTGGATGCACTCTGTGATCGACGACGTGCGAAGCGCGAGCGGCCGCAAGCACGCGGTCGCGCGAGTTGCCGCGATCGGCGTGAACGCCGTTGGGGTGGCGGTGATGCTCGCGGTCTTCGCGCACACGGCGGGCGTGACGGGCGCTGAGCTCGGCATCGCGGCCGGCACGGCCTTCCTGAATCAGAAGCTGCTGGAGGCGATCTTCGGCGAGCGGGCTATGGAGGAGCTCGTCGCGAGCGCGGGTCGGAAGCTCGATGAAGGACTGACCGCACTGTTCACGCGCGATCGAGAGCGTTTCGATGCCCTTGTCCCGGACGCGAACGCCGCTCGCGTGCTCGCGGCGGACCTTCGCACGACCGTGGACGGCCTCGGCGCGTGAACATCGCCCAGTGCCTCGAGGCGCTTGACGAAGCGATCGCCGCAGCGACAGCACTCGGTATCGGCTCGGCCGCCGCCGCGGCGGTCAGGGAGACGGCGCGAGAGCGCGCGAGATTTCCCGGTGACGCGTACGTGATCGCGCTCGTGGGTGGCACGGGCGTCGGTAAGTCGTCGCTGCTCAACGCTCTCGCTGGCGAGCACGTCAGCGCCGCGAGCGCGCGCCGGCCAACGACATCGGATGCAGTCGCGTGGGTGCCAGCCGACAAGCGTGGCGAACTCGCCGAGCTCATCGCCTGGCTCGGGGTCGGGCATGTTCGGGAGCATCCCGCCGGCGAGCTCGGCGACGTCGCGATCCTCGACCTGCCGGACGTCGATTCGATCGCGGCCGAACATCGGGCCAAGGTCGACGCGGTACTGCCGCGGGTGGATGCCGTCGCGTGGGTCGTCGATCCCGAGAAGTACGGCGACGACATCGACGCGGCCTATCTGCGCACGTGGGGACCCCGCATCGCGCGGCAGATCGTGCTCGTGAATCGCGCCGACCTTTTGTCAGCCGCCGACGCGACGCGCGTGCGCGACGACATCAGCGCGCGCCTTCAGCGTGAAGGGCTGCCCCGGACGAAGGTCCTCCTCACGCGCGCACGCGACGGCGCGTCGGGCGTCGAAGAGTTCCGCCGGTGGCTCGGGGACGAAGCCGACGCCAAACGGGTCGTCACCGGTCGTCTCGCCGCCAGCGCGCAGGATGCCGGGACCGAGCTGGCGCGTCAGGCCGGAGTGGCCGACGGATCGGTCACGCCGCTCGTGGATACGGCGCGGCGCGAACGCGCGATGAATGAGGTGGCCCGCGCCACTCTCGCCGTCATCGACATCCGCGGTCTCGAGGCGCAGGCGGTCGGAGCGACACGGCTGGCCGCGCGGCCGCGGGGCGCCGGGCCGCTGGGGCACCTCACGAGCGCCATCTACCGCCTGACGGGGAGAGCGCGTGTCTCGGCAGACCCCGCGGACTACCTGCGCCGCTGGCGGACGCGCGGCGCGCTGGCGCCCGCGATCGAGCCACTGCGCGAGCTCCTGCAGACCGCGTTGCCATCGGTGCCGGCTGCGCTACGAGCGCGCGTCGCTGAGCTCAGCGCCCCCGCGGCCGTCGAGAAACGCCTCGCCGAGGCGGTCGACCGTACCGTCGTGATCGAGGCGGCGGAGTTCCGCGTCCCGACGAGCGCCGTCTGGTCGCTGATCGGCTTCGGCCAGTGGATCGTGACGGCGCTGCTGATCTTCGCGGCGCTGTGGTTCGGCTCGTTGTTCGTCATTCACCAGCCGGCCACGGGCTCATTCGACCTGCCGGTCGTGGGGCCGGTGCCGTCTCCGGTGGTGCTCCTCGCCGGCGTGCTCCTCGCCGGATACATCTTGGCGCTGCTGCTGCGTTCGCACGCGGGATGGCTCGGCCGGCGCTGGGCAAGGAAAGTCGGCACTCTGATCACGCGTGACGTCAACACGCGCGCCCGTGAAGCGATCCTGGTCCCCCTTGACGAGCTCGACGCTGCTCGAGCACAGCTGGGTCGCGCCGCGCGGGCGCTCCACGACTGTCGCAAGTGAGTCCATCCCATAGATATTCAACGTGACATAGACTGTCTACGTGGCGACAACAGATACGGAAGTGCATGCTCTCGCGCGTCAGCTGCGTGAGATCACAGCCGCGTCGCCGGCCGCATGGGGTGGCATCGATCTCACGTTCACGCAAATGCGCGCGCTCTTCGTCTTGGCCTCACGCAAACCGGTCCGCGTCGGTGACCTCGCCCGCGCCCTTGGCATGAGCCTCGCGAGCGCGTCCGCGCTCAGCGAGCGCCTGGGGCGTCTTGGCTACGTCGCGCGCGAGCGCGGCGTCGAGGACCAGCGGACCGTGCTCCTCGTGCTGTCCAGCAAGGGCACGCGGCTGCTCGACCGTCTTGAGCGGCAGTCAACGGCGCATCTGAGCCAGGCGATCCGCGGCATGACGGAGGCGGAGCGACGGGCACTCGCCGTGTCGCTGCGTGCGTTCGTGCGTCTGGCGCCGAAAAGACCCGCACGCACGCGATCGAGCACACGCACGGAGGCCTCCGCATGACGGCAGGCGCAGCGGTCGCGAACGAGGTAACGGCAGCGACCGAGCACGTCATCGAGACGGAGCTCTTGACCAAGAAGTACGGGGACGTGATCGCCGTCGATCAGCTATCTCTTCGCGTCCCACGCGGGGGTGTCTTCGGCTTTCTCGGCCCGAACGGATCAGGGAAGACGACGACGATGGGGATGCTGCTCGGCCTCGTGCATCCCACGTCCGGTGAGGCGCGCATCTTCGGTGATCCTGCGCGGCACCCCGCGACGCTCCGCCGCGTGGGGGCCATGGTCGAGAGTCCGACGTTCTATCCATATATGACGGGACGCGCGAATCTCCAGTACTTCCAGGGCGTCAGCGGGCACGGCTCCGCGGGTGAGGTCGACCGCCTCCTCGAGGTGGTGGACCTCGGAAAGCGCGCCGAGAGCAAGTACGCGACGTATTCCCTCGGCATGAAGCAGCGCCTGGGCATCGCCTGCGCGCTGCTGGGCGACCCCGAGCTCGTCTTCCTCGATGAGCCGACGAACGGTCTCGATCCCGCGGGTGTGGTCGAGGTGCGCGAGCTCATCCGTCAGCTCGGCACGGGCGGGCGCACGGTCGTGCTTTCGAGTCACCTCCTCTCAGAGACCGAGCTCGTGTGCGACAACGTCGCGGTGCTGTCGCGCGGCCGGCTCATCGCGCAGGGCACGATCGAGCAGCTGCTGCGGCAGCACGACGCGCTCCGCCTGCGGACCACTGACGACGCCATGACGCGGACGACGCTCGGGGCGTTGCCATGGATCGAGCGCATCGATCCTTCCGACGAGGGGCTCGTCGTGACCGCCCCGCAGGATCGCGCCTGGGAGATCACGCGAACGCTCGCCGAGCGCGGGATCTACGTGAACGAGCTCACCCCCCTGCACCGCTCGCTCGAGGAATTCTTCATGGAGATCACGGGGACGGATCCGACGACCGGAAAGGAACGGGCATGATCGCGGGGATCGCCAACCTCGGCCATTGGGAGTGGTTCAAGCTCCGAAAGCGCTGGATGCTCTGGATCCTGCTGGTCTTCGCGATCCTGTTCGGGCAGCTCGCGGTGTGGGGCGGCTTCTTCTCATACCAGAACCTCCAACGCACAGGAGGGGAGCTCACCGTTCCTGCCACCCTGCAGCAGAACCAGGGACGCGTCCCGCGCACGGTCGCGTGCAATGACCTGCTCTCCGGCGATCCCGCAAAACAGCCTGCCGATCTCGACCCGCAGGTCCTCGCCGGCCTGGCGGCGCAGTGCCGGCAGCAGGCCGTGACCCTGCCCGATCGTCTCGCGCGGGCCTATCAGAACTTCACGCTTCCGGGCAGCTTCTCTGCCGCGCTTTCCGTCGTGCAGACATTGGCGCTCATCCTCATCGCGATCCTCACCGCGTCGGCGATCGGCATCGACTACGGATCCGGAACGCTGCGCTCCGTCCTGACGAAGGGGACCGGGCGCTGGCCGTATCTCACCGCGAAGCTGCTGACGCTCGCGCTCCTCACGGTGCTCGGACTTCTCGTCACGCTTGGCACGGTGGCGATCAGCTCGGTCATCGCCGGCGCGTATGCGGGCGCCGCGCCGATCTCAGCGGTGGCTGACAGGACGTGGGGCGACGCCGGCATCTCGCTGGGCAAGGCCTGGGTCTCCGTGATCCCCTACCTCGGACTGACGACATTTGTCACGGTGTTCGCGCGCTCGTCCGCGGCGGGAATGGCGATCGGGCTCGGCTACTACTTCCTGGAGCAGATCCTCATCGCGCTGCTGTCAGGGTTGTTCAGCTGGTTCCAGAACGTTGCGGACTTCCTGCTCGTGCGCAACATCTCGGCGTTCACGCAGGTGAGCGGCGGGGCGGGCGGCGGCTTCGGCCCGTCGGGCGCGCTGCCCGACGTGACGCACGCGGCCATCGTGCTGTCGATCTACACGTTGGCGCTGATCGCTGGTGCGTTCTGGCTCTTCGAGCGACGCGACGTCCAGGGAGCCACCGCGGGCTGATATAGGCGTGGAGCCCTGCGTATTGTGTTTGCGAACTGACCGACCGTTGACGCGCGAACACGTGTTCGCGCACTGGCTCGTGCGCAAGGTGAACGGTGCGCGACTGCTTCCCTCCGACGCGCCTTCTGGCTCGACACCATCCGCGCGGCCCGCGACGATCGCCCGCATCACGGCAGACGTGTGCGCCGAATGCAACGCCGGCTGGATGAGCTCGCTCGAGGTGAGCTTCCGCCAGGCGGTGTTCGCCCGCGAGCGCGTCGGCATGCTGTGGGCGCCGGATCGCACCACGCTCAGCCGCTGGTTCACGAAGACGGCGCTGTTGCTCGCTGACGCTCGCGGCGCGGCGTTCCTGTCCGCGACCCGACGTGCGCAGATCGTCACGGGTATGCCGGATGGCATCGAGGTGTTCATCGCCCGACGGCGCAGACCATCGCAGCTGCTCGACTTCGCGCTCGATGTCGTGAACCCCGGCTCAGCGGCGCCGCGGGTCGAGTCAGTCGCCATTCAGGTCGACGATCTGGTCGCGCACGTCGCGGACCGCGGCACGCTCGCGAGCCGTCACGGCACGAGGCTGTGGCCGCTCCGCACGCACGCGTTGCGCTGGGAGACGCTGCCGGTGGTCTCCGTGCAGCGTCTGCGTCACCCGAACGGGTGAGGGCAGCGGCGGTGCCGTCTACGCAAAATTGATGAATGCGAACGACGCCTCGACGCAACGGGCTTCTGCTGGCGCTCTGCATAGGCGTCTGCGTGATCGCCTACCTGGACTATGTGACCGGCCCGTCAATAAGCATGACGCTCTTCTACCTCGCGCCCGTGGCCATTGCGGGATGGACGCTCGGGCAGCGGCGCGCCATCGCGGTCGCGCTTCTCGCCGGCGTTTTCTCGTTGATCGACGTGGCGTACGGAACGACGAGCACGGTCTCCTTCGCGTGGAACGCGCTCAGTCGAACGTGCCTGCTCGCATTCGCAGCCTTCACTGTGGAGCGCATCCGGCGCGACCGTGAGCGGCTGGTCATGCAGGACGCCTATCGCGCGCGGTCGCTTCAGCTGCTCGATCTGGGCCTCGCCGATCCGGCGGCGAAGCTCCAGGAGCTCGCGGAGAACTGGACGGGCACCGTGGACGATCTGAAGGCACAGGTCCGCCGTCGCGCGGACGAAATGACGTTCCTTGCGCGTGACTTCTCGGCCGTCGCCCGTCTCGAGAACAGCACGCTTCCCTTGCGGCCCGCGGTGTTCGACTTCGTGGAGCTCGCCGACGAGCTGCGGACCGAGCAGGAGGCGGGCCGCCAGATCCTGATGACCGCACCCGCGGCGCCGCTCCGTGTCACCGGTGATCGCGCACGATCGCGCCAGGTGCTCTCTGCGCTCATCGCGGAACGGGCTCCCGGCGAGGAGTTGACGTTCTTGGTGGATCGCCGCCAACCCAACGGGGAGCTCGTGATCAGCTCGGGCACATACCAGCCAGCATCCGCCGGTGTGTCAGCAGCCGGTGGTGACAACCTCGGCCTGTCGGTCGAGCTGGCTCGATTGGTCTTCAAAGAGCAGGACGGCTCGATCGAGCTGTCGCGGAATCCGCTGACGCGCAGCCTCCGCATCACGGCGCGACTCCCGCTTGCCATTTAGGACACCCGCCGTGTCGCGGACAGGTAACGCATAGACCGAGCAGGCCCCGGCATGCTTAGTGCCCAGTGACTGGTCATGGCGAAATTCGCGCGATGGATCAGTGCGCTTGCGGTGGCGCTGGCGCTGACACTCGCTCCGGCTCCCGCGAACGCGGACGAGCGGGGCGGCGCGAGTGACGCTGCGCTGTTCTACACGCTGGTCGATGGCGATATCCAGCCGACGCAGCTGCTGACCCACATGGGGATCGATGGGCCCGACGCGTTCCGCGAGATGCTCCTCTGGAACCCACAGCTGCACAACATCTACGCGTTGTCACCGGGCACGCGCCTGCGGGTCCCCGGCGTCGGACCGAGGCCGGCATTCCCCGCGTTCGAGTCCGACTACTCGAAGTGGAAGATCATCGGCACCCACACGAGCCGCTTCGTCGGCTCGCCGTGGGAACGCGTCACCAACATCATCATCGCGGCCAACTCGGTCAACAACTTCTTCGACAACGCGGCGCATCCCTACATCTCCCCGCGCGACAGCCTCTCGTTGACGTACCTGCTCGGCGAGATCTCGACGCGCACCGGCTACACCGTGGGCAAAGCGATCGGCCTCGAGAACGGTGAGCTGGTCGACATCGCGGCGGTGGGTGGCGGCATCTGCCAATTGCCTTCGACCGTGTTCCCGGCCGCTGCGAAGGCCGGCCTCGACATCGTCCAGCGGACCAACCACGCGTACTTCCCGTACTTCTATTGGGGCTACGGCGAAGGATTCGGCTTCGACGCGACCGTCGCGCCGCCGTATGGACCGGACCTCGTCATCCGCAATCTCTACGACCATCCGGTGCGCCTCTTCGCTCGCGTCGACGCGACGAAGCAGAGCCTGACGATCGAGGTATGGGCTCCGCCGCAGCTCACGCCGTTCCTCGTGCAGATCGACGGACCTTATTTGTACTCCGCCGGCAGCTACATCCCCACGGAACAGGTGGGCTGGGTCTGGTGGGCGGCGCGAACGGTCGTCTCGCAAAAGGTCTGGGTCGACGGCAGCATGTGGAACCGGCCGTTCTGGAGCACGTACCTGCGCGATCCGCACTCTTAGGGGCGACTACTCCGCGACGGGAAGCGTGAAGCTGAAAGTGCTTCCCTCGCCGATCCGGTTCTCTGCCCAGATCCGGCCCCCGTGACCTTGGATGATGCTGCGGGAAATGTAGAGACCGAGTCCAACACCTCGTCGATCGCTCTTGGTGACCTGAACGAACCGCGCGAACACGGCCTCGAGCTGGTCGCTTGGGATCCCCGGTCCTGTGTCGCTGACGGCAATGAGGACCTCGGCTCCGACCCGCTCGACCCGCACGACGACTTTGCCATTCGTTGGCGTGAATTTGACCGCGTTGCTGAGAAGATTCGTGAGCACTTGGAGGATCCGCGCTGGATCGAAGCGCGCAAGGACTGGGACCGGAGTGATCTCCGCCACAAGCGAGACGCTGTGCGCCGACGCCTGCGCCTGAAAGGCTTCCAGGGCCTCCGCGACGACGTGCGCCGGATCGCCGACCTCGCGGGCCACAGCGAGCACACCGGCCTCGATGCTCGCGATGTCGACGAGGTCTCCGATCAGCCGGTTCATGCGCGCACCGGAACGTTGGATGCTCAGGGTCAGTCCCAGGATCCGCTCGGCGTGATCCTCGCGCCGCACATCTTTCGCGATCAGCGTCGCGAAACCGATCACTCCGGTCAGCATGTTCCGCAGGTCGTGGCTCACGACGCCGAGGAAGGCATCCCGCGTGGCGAGCGCGTCGTCCGAGCGAGCGCGTTCGCTCAAAAGGTCCTTGTCCGTTTCATCTCGCTCTACCGAAAGCAGCGCGACGTGCGCAGCGCGTTCCGTACGGAGGGATTCGTCAGCGTCTGCGCGCTCGTCACGCACGGCTTCATCTTCCAGCGATCGCGTCTTCGCGACGATCGCTGAGGTTCGCGCGTTCACACGACCGGTCTGCAGATCCGTGTTCGCCCGCGCTTTCGCGAGCACTTCGTCGGCGCGCGCGCGCGCCTTGCCAATGACGGCGTCCGCGGTCTCGTCAACGGCGCCGAGCTCGTCTCCGAGGGCGGCGTCCACCACCTCGCGCTCCACGCGCAGGCTTTCATCGGTCTGCTCGCGCTCCGGATTCGGTTGCTTCGCTTCGTCCGTCATGTGGAACGGAAGAACCCACGGCGGCCGCCGGACTGGCTTAGAAGACGCGCGCTCATGACACCCGCACCGAGCGCGATGATCCCGAGGGCGATGAGCAGGCGCCCGGAATCGTTGCCATCGGGCCGCTCGGGTCGTCGGCCTCGGCCATCGTCGTCGACGGGTCCGCGACCCGAGCCGTTGCCGCCTTCCATCTGCGTCTCGCGTCGATCGATCCCGTGCGCGCCGTGCGGCCCGGTGACGTCATCGACGCGCCGTGCGGTGTGCGGCGGAGCTGCTGGCCGGCGGATGCGACGTCTCGGCCGGGCGGGTGATCGCGCAGGATTGATCGTGTGCTCGTCCATACGTGAATGGTACGAGGCAACGTCCGGCCGGACTCCCCACCGAAGTCCGGCCGGACCGTTATGAGCTGTTAGACGCTCTCGACCCGCGACTGAGCCGACTCACGCGCGGCTGTCTCCGGCTCCGTCCATGCCTCGCGGTATGCCGAGCGAGTCTGCTCCGGCGCGCCGCTATCGAGCGATCCGAAATCGCCGTCCTGCAGCTCGCGGAACACGGTCGGCGGAATGAGACGATCCACTTCGGTGAGGAACTTCGCGGACTCGATCATCGACCGCTTGGCGATCGCGGCCGTCTCCGCGTCGCCGAACGCGACGGCCGTCGTGTGAAGGGTCGTGTAGCTGACGTACACGAGGTTGAGGGCGACGTGATCGTCACGCAGCCCCTTGGCCGCGCCTTCAGTGCGGACCTTGTTGTACAGGCCGGCCACGATGCCGAGCGCGTCGGATACGACTTCCTTCACCGGGTGCGTTGGGCTGCCGCCGAGGGCCTCGAGGCGCTGCCCGAGAGAGTCGTCCTGGCGCTTGAGGCCCAGCGCGATGCGCGCCATGGTCTGCGAGACCTCGGGCTTGTCCTTGAAATCGTCCTTTTGACGCTCCATTGCCGTATGCACGTGGCTCACGACCGACTTCATGTCACCGAGATACTTGGTAATGGTCGCCTGGCGTTTGTCGCCCATGTCATGCGTCTCCCTATATTCGCTTTGGCGTTCGACGGAGCAAGGAGCAGGCCATGGCGCTCCGCGCATGAGAATTCGGCGAACGCGCATCGTGTGGCGGCCCCTCGGCAACGGCGCGAAATCCTGTGCGCACTCGGTAGGTCCACAGCCCTGTGATCGAGCGACCGGTAGTGTCAGATGCTTATCGATGTGAGCAGACGCTCTCAACCCGTGGCCTAAAGAAAAGCGTCACTCCCCTGGCAGACATTCCCCAGACTACGATGCGCCCGTGCCGTCGTATCGATTCATGCCGACCCTGCTCGCGATCGCGATAGTGCTGGCGTCGTGCAGCGCGACGGCGAGCCCGTCCGGCGATCCGCTCGCGGGCACTTACACAGTCAGGGGCGGCGGAGCCGCGGCGGATGTGTTCACGGCGCTGAGCGACGCGTTCCGCAAACAGCATCCGACCGTCAAGTTCACCTTCGAAGATGTTGGCTCGATCGCCGGGATGAAGCTGGTCGCGACGGGCGACGTGGACCTTGCCACGAGCAGCGCGATCCCACCCGCGGACATCACGAACGCGGTCACCGTGGTCCCCGTCGGCGCAAGCGGGACCGCGGTCGTCGTGAACGCCGCGAACAAGGTCACCGCACTCACCAAGACGCAGGTACGTGGGATCTTCGCGGGAGAGATCAGGGATTGGAGCGCCGTCGGCGGGGAGCCGGGGAAGATCCTCGTCGTCGTCCGCGAGGCTTCGAGTGCCCTGCGTAGCAACTTCGACGCCTATTTTTTCAGGGGGAAGGGCGCCTACGCGGCGGATGCGATCGAGC
>JANMWW010000159.1:0-5955 GCA_031394155.1 Chloroflexota bacterium
CACGAGATCGCCGTCGTGCAGGAGTCCACGTTCGCGCGCGCGATGCAGGCCCATGAGCGGATCGATGGCGGACATGTGGCCATGGTCTGAGAGATACATGCACTGTTCCTCGGCGACGCCAAGGCGCTCACGCACGTCGACGAAGAGCGAACGCTTCGTGTGGATCGGGCACAGCACCTTGATGTCCTCGGTCCGGTAGCCGCTGCGCTCGACGGCCTCCGTCGCGACCTGCACGAATCGATCGGCCGATACGGGATCGAGCCTGGTCTTCATCTCCCCCGGATCGCGAACGTCGAGCGCGTGACGTCGCTCGCGGACGGTGGCGTCGCTCGTCGGCTCGCGTGAGCCGCCCGCTGGCACCATCACGTCGTCGGCGAACGAGCCGTCGGTGAAGCCAGCCGTCTCGAGCACGTGATTCTCGGGATGGTCGCGACGCAGGAGCGCGGCGGCGCCACCCGCGCCGAAGCTGAACATGAAGCGCGAGCGCTCGTTCGCGTAGTCGATGAGATCGTGCTCGCGCGCGCCGCCGGCCAGAAGCACCTGGTCGATGCCGGCGCTGCCGAGGATCAGCCCCTTCGCGACCTGCATCGCGATCGGCGTTCCCGCGCTCACGCCTTGAATGTCATAGGCCAGCGAGCCGGCCGCGGCCCTCCCGAGCAGCTGCTGCACCTTTGGGGCGGCACTCCACACCGGAAAGTCGCGGTAGGGGCTGCCCATGTACAGCAGCACGTTCACGCAACGATCGCCATGCTTCGCGAGGATGAGCGCCGCGGCCTTCGCCGCGAGATCGGAGGCGTGCTCGTCAGCGGCCGCGATGTGCTTCCCAGCGAGGCCGAATTTCTCGCGGATCACTTCTGCCGGGATGCCCGACAGCGCAGCCATCTCCTCGGCGGTCTGGAAACCCGCGGGCGAGTACGAGCTCACGTCGACGATGCCCACGACCGTCAACGCCGGGCCTTCCGCGGCGGTCGCAGGCCGCCTTCGAGGAACGCGCGGATCGACCTCCGCGCCGCGGGCGGTGGAAGCTTTCCATCCCACAGCACGTAGCGCGAGCCCAGACCCTGAGCGATCCCCATCAGCGAGTACGAGAGCGTCTCCGCGTCGAGGTCGTTGCGCACCTGCCCCGCGGCCTGCGCGCGGCGCAGCCCGCGCACGTATCCCTCAGCGAGCGTGCGGTAGTGCCAGCGGTACAGCTCTTCGTCGACCGTTTCAGCCTGGAGGATCACCTTGTAGAGGTTCTTGTGCTTGCGCACGAACTCGAAGAACGTCTCGAATCCGACGACCTCCTGTTCGAGCCGGTCGTCGATGCCGCGAATGCGCTCACCGATCGCGGCGCGGAGACGCGTGTTCAGTGTGCGCACGAGATCCTGGAAGATGGACTTCTTGTCGCGGAAGTAGAGGTAGAACGTACCGAGCGCGACGTCGGCGTGCTGAGTGATCTCGACGATGCCGGCGTTGTGGTAGCCGAGCTCCCCGAAGACCTCTTCCGCTGCGGTGAGGAGCTTCTGGCGCGTGCGCTGTCCGCGCGGCGTCGTGGGGAGGGGGATGATCGTCGCCCGGGGCCGCTCCACTCGCGGACGGCGTACCGGCGCTGAACCTGAACCCTGTTTCATATATCAGGATGGAGAGTAGGCTCGGAGGCGCCGACGGCGCAAGATCTGCCGCCGGCGCCTGATGCGCCGTCTCGTGTGAGAGTTTCTAGATCTTGGTCTGGAGGGAGTCGCTGACCATCTTGTTGCTCACCTCGACGAGCTTGGTGGTCTCGGCCTGGTGGGCCTTGACCGCGCCGACGGCCTGGTCGGCGAACTTGGCGTTCGCAGCCACGGCCGCGTCGACGACGCTGCGGCTGGCTGCGAAGAAGCCGTTCTGGAGGTCGAACGCCGTGCGGAGGCCCGCGATGGTGGCGGCGCTGGCGGCAGCCGTGAACGTCTTGGCGGCGGCGGTCGAGCGCTCGATCATCTCGTTCGCGACGTCGGTGGGGTCCTGTGTGGTCTTCTTGGTCTCGGTCATCTCTGTGGTCTCCTGTCCTGCCCGTAGCGGGCTTGCATTTCGCTTGTATCTGCAGTATGCATATAGATGCAGTGATGTCAACAGCGAAGCGTGAGACAAAACGGGGTGCCGCCGGCGCGAAGAAAGCGCCCTCAAGAGGTGCTCCGAAGGCCAAGGGTGCTTCGAAGACGCAGAAGACCCGCGCGAGGGGCGCCGGTGGCGATGCGGCGATCGGCTGGGGACCGCGCGAATTTCTGGTGCCCTACGTCCTCCTCGCCATATCGGCCGAGCGCGCCCACGGCTATTACATCGAGCAGTACCTACGAGGTCTCGGTCTCGCACAGGTGGAGATGACGCGTCTGTACCGCACGCTGCGCCAACTTGAGCAGCAGGGCCTCGTGACGTCCGCATGGGAAGCGGGCGAAGGCGGGCCAGCGCGGCGTGTGTATCAGCTCACCAACGCGGGTCGCGGCTGGTTGGGCAGTGGCGCGGAGATGCTCGAGGGATACCGCTCGGCCATCGATGCGTTCTTTGGTCGCTACCAGGCCGGTATGCAGAAGGAGCAGAAATGAGCGAGCAGTCGCAATCGAACGATCCCAAGGAAGTCTTTGCCATGTGGCGGCAGCTCTACGACGCCAACGAGAAGGTCTGGAGCAAAGCGTCCGGCGAATTCATGGACACGCCGGCGTTCGCGCAGTGGCAGGGCAAGATGCTCGAGACGTTCCTCGGCTTTCAAAAAGCCTGGAAGGAGAGCGTGACGGCCCAGCTCGAAGCGGCCAACATCGCGACGCGGGACGACCTCGTGCGTCTCGGGGAGCTCATCGTCGGCCTCGAGGAGAAAGTGGACCAGATCGTTGACCGTCTCGACGCCGTGGCTCCGCGGCCGGCGCCGCGCGCGCGCGATGCGAGCCCGCACACCTCGAAGTCCGTCGGCGCGACGATCGCCAGGGCCACCACGACGACCAAGGCCTCCAAGAACGCGAAGCGGGCCCCCCGCTGATGCTCGAGCTCACTCGCATCGTCAACGCCGCCAGTGAAGCGCCGGTCGGCCAGACTCCGAGTCAGGTCGTGTGGCGGAAGAACAAGGCACGCCTCCTCCGCTACACGCGCTCGACTGCGGCGACGCGTCGCACCCCCGTGTTCCTCTGCCTCCCCCTTATCAATCGCGCGTACATCCTCGACCTGCGTCCCGGCGCGAGCTTCGTCGAGTACCTGCTGGCGGAAGGACACGATGTCTTCCTTCTGGATTGGGGCGTCTGGGGTCCCGAGGATCGCGGCGTCGACATCACCACGCTTGTCACCGCGTACATCCCGCGCGCCCTGCGCGAGGCGTCGCGCTTGGCGGGTGAGCCCGTGACGCTGCTCGGCTATTGCATCGGTGGCGCGCTCGCAGCGTGTTATCTCGCGCTCTATCCGTCCGACCCGGTGAAGAACTTCGTGCTCTTCACGGCCCCGATCGATTTCGCGGATGCCGGCAAGTTCGGCAAGTGGACCGCGAAGGGTGTCTTCCCGATCGACAAGATCTGCGAGACGTTCGACACAGTACCTGGGGAGCTCGTCGGTCTCGGTGCGAACCTTCTGAATCCAGCGTCGTCCTATCTGGGCACGTACCTGCAGCTCTTCGAGCGCATGCAGGAGCCCGGATTCGATCCGAGCGGCTGGCAGGCGATCTATCGGTGGGTGAACGAGGGGACACCATTCCCGAGGGCGGCGTATTACCAGTGGATCACCGAGTTCTATCAGGACAACAGGCTCTCCCGCGATCATCTGGAAATGGACGGCCGGCCGGTGAGGCTGTCGGCGATCACGATCCCGGTGCTCAACGTCGCCGCGACCGCGGACACCATCGCACCACGGCCGACGACCGCGGTGATCCTCAGCAAAGTCAGCAGCGTTGACCGTTCCGAGCTCATGGTGAACGGTGGCCATGTCGGAATCGTCGTAGGCCGCGCAGCGAAACAGGACCTGTGGCCGAAGGTCGGGAGCTGGCTGGCCGCGCACGATTAGACGCGCTGGAACAGCACCTGCACCTGCGGCGGTATCGTGCCTGGTACAGCAATGAGCGTTCTGCCGGTCCTGCCTGTCACGCTGCTCCTGTACGCGGGCTCCGCCGTGCTGGCGTTCGTCCTCGCCGCGGCGCTCACGCCGCTGGTGGGCCGCATCGCCGAGCGGCTCGGGATGATGGACGTTCCCGGTGGCCGTCGACTTCACCCACGGCCGATCGCGCGTCCGGGTGGTCTGGCGATCGCGCTCGCGTTCGGCGTCACGATCCTCGTCTTCTGGCTCGTTGACCGATACGCCGGCCGTGCGTTCCTCATCCCCGAAGAGGTGCGCTCGCCGCGCTTCACGCTGACGGCGCTCGCCGCGATCCTCGGCATGACCGTGGGCTTCATCGACGATGTCTTCGAGCTTCGCGCGCGCTGGCAGTTCCTCGGCAACATGCTCGTTGCGTTCGTGATCATCGCCGCCGGCATCCACATCGACTATGTGGACGATCCGCTCGGCAGCGGACTCATCCAGCTGGCGTACCCGATCGCGGTCGCATTCACGTTCTTCTGGATCGTTGGGATGAACGTGGCGCTGAACTTCATCGACGGCCTCGATGGACTGGCGGCCGGCGTCGCGGCCATCGCCGCAGCGACGCTTGGCGCGATCGCGCTCCTGCCGCAGGTCAACGAGCCGTTCGTCGCATGGATGGCGTTCTCGCTCGCCGGCGCCACGCTCGGGTTCCTCATCTTCAACTTCCACCCAGCCAAGGTGTTCATGGGGACGAGCGGCGTGGTCTTCGTCGGGACGATGCTCGCGGTGCTGTCGATCTTCGGCAGCGCGAAGGTCGCGGCGGCGCTGCTCGTTCTTGGCGTTCCGATCATCGACACCTTCTACGTGATCCTTCGGCGCGTGGTCTCGGGGCAGCCGCCCTTCGCGCCGGACCGCGGGCACTTCCACCACCGCCTGCTCGACGTCGGCCTGTCACAGCCCCAGGCCGTGCTGCTCATCTATGCGCTGACCTTCGGATTCGGCGCGCTTGCGCTGCTGACGAGCGGCCGTACGCAGGCGCTTGCATTCATCGGCGCGGTGCTGCTCTTCGGTATCGCCGTCGTCGCCATGGCCCAGCGGACGCCCAAGGCCGAGGAGCTCGACCCTTCGCTCTACGCCGAAGAAGCCGACCGCTTCTAACGCGCGGCGGACCGCGCTCGGCGCACTATTTCTGATGTGACCAAGACCAGGATCCTCATCGGGACGTGCTCGTGGACCGATCCGACGCTGCTCGAGTCTGGGTGGTATCCGGAGAACGTCGCGAAGAAGGCCGACGAACGGCTCCGCTATTACGCGGAGCGCTTCTCACTCGTCGAGAACGACGCGTCGTATTACGCGATCCCCGACCAGAAGCAGGCGAAGCTCTGGGCTGAGCGCACGCCCGACGAGTTCACGATGAACTTCAAAGCGTTCGGCGCCATCACCACGCATCCGACCGATCCGAAGCGGCTACCGAGGGAGCTGCGCGAGTCGCTTCCGAAGGCGGCGCTCGAGAAGAAGCGCCTGTACCCCAAGGACTTTCCGAAGGACGTGCTCGACGAGATCCACGCGCGCTTCTGGGTCGGCCTCGAGCCGCTGCGAAAGAGCGGGAAGCTTGGGGCGATCCTCCTTCAATACCCCGAGTGGTTCCCGATCGGATCGAAGAGCAAAGGGGAGATCCTTCACGCGCGCGAGCTCCTACCGGACGACACGCTCGCGGTCGAGTTCCGGAATCACACCTGGATGGAGGAGCGCAATCAGGCCGAGACGCTCGCCTTCCTCCGCGAGAACGGCCTGACCTACGTGTCGGTCGACGAGCCGCAGGGCTTCCCGTCATCGATCCCGCCCGTCGCGGCCGCGACCGCCAAGCTGGCCATCGTCCGCTTCCACGGCCGCAACACCGAGAACTGGAAGAAGCCCGGGCTCAGCGCGGCCGAGCGCTTCGACTAC
>JANMWW010000169.1:0-17412 GCA_031394155.1 Chloroflexota bacterium
CGCCGCGCGCGAGCGTCAGCTCGGCCGCGCGATGGATCTGTTCCTCGATTTCGAGCCGATGCGCACGGCCGCCTCGCTTCCCGCGCTGCGTGCGCGCCTCGAGGAGATGATCGGCGAGCACACCTGGCCACTCCACCAGGAAGGCGTGCCACGCCCGCGACCCCTATCGCCGCCGGCCGCCGGGCGGCTGAACGAGATCAATGTGCCGACGCTTGTGGTCACCGGCGCGCTGGACATGCCCGCGATCAGGCAGCAGGGTGAGTTCATTCACGCGGGGATCCGCGGGTCGGAAAGCGTCGTGATCGCCGGTGCGGGTCACATGGTGAATATGGAACGGCCTGAGGAATTCGATCGCGCCGTGCTCGATTTCCTGGGCCGCGTCGAAGGCGGGGCCGTGTAGCGCCCGCTCGGACGAGCCCGCGACGGTGCCGATTCGTCGTCGTCGCGATGACCGAAGGCAAAGCCGCAAAGCAAAAAGACTGGCGGTCCCGACCGGATTCGAACCGGCGATCTCGTCCTTGACAGGGACGTATGCTAGGCCGCTGCACCACGGGACCAAAAATCAATCAGTGACAATTCACATTCTGACAGACCGCCCCTAGAGCGCGCTCTTCTCCGCCGCGATCATGTCGAGCACCAGGCACGACCAGCCGAAATCAGTGGCGCCCTGGCCCTCGCCGGTGCGCGGGTCGTAGAACTCGCGGATACCGCCGACTGCCTGCATCGCCACGGTCCGCCGAGCGAGCTCGTGCGCCACATCTTCGAAGCCGTGCTGGCGCAGGCCCCAGTAGATGTACCAATTCACGTTGACCCAGGTCGGTCCGCGCCACGTCGTCTGCGTGAGCCAACCCGGGTCGAAGCTCGGCTCGCTCGCGGCGACGCTCGGGATCGGGTAGCGCAGCCAGAACTCCTTCTCGTTGAGGAGATGCTCGTTCACCAGGCGCTTGGCGATCCCCGCATCCAGGTCGGGCAGGATCAGCGGAAAGAGCGACGTGAACGTCAGCACGCGCACCTGCTCCTCGCGCGCACCGGAAAGGTCCCAGAACGCGCCGCGCTTGGGATCCCAGCATTTCGTGACCAATGCGTCGAGCGTTCGTCGATACTGCCGCTCGAATCCATCAGCGCCGTCGAGGCCGACGGCACGCGCGAGTTGCGCGAGCGCGCGAAGGCCGTCGGCGTAGATCGAGTTCATCATCACGTCCTCGAACAGGAACAGATCGATCTGGGGCTCGCGGTCCACACCCAGGCCCTCGTAGCCGCGGAATAGTCGCTGCATCGATCGCTGTAGCGCCGGCAGCGTCTCGTTCGGCGGATCGCCGCTGATGCCCATCGCCTCGTCGTACTTCGGGCTCGCGTCGAGACCGGACTCGTCCGGTTGGATGATGGCGACGAGACCGTCATCGTCTTGATCGCGCACCCGCGCGAGCCATCCGAAGAAGCCGACCATCGGCGGGAAGATCTCGCGCACGAAGGCCGCGTCGTGCGTCGCGTCGAAGATGCGCTCCACCGCTCGCGCGAGGACCGGAGGCTGGATCGTCGCGGTGTAAAAGGGATGCGCTAGACGGATCGAGTATTCCGGCATGAGCCACTGGGGGTTGAGGCTCTTCTCCCACAGCAGCATGTGCGCGATGTAGCCGTCAGGCTGCGCGCCTTGCATCAGGCTTCGCAATTCCTGCTTCGACAGCTCCGGATCGACATGAAGCAGCGCGATCGCGTGGAACGCGCTGTCCCAGAACCACTGGAATGGGTAGTGCGTTGGCGAGGGGCACACGAAGTCGAAGTGCTTGCCGTCCCACTCGGATATACCGCGACGCCGATTCGACGTGAGGATGCGGCGTGCCTCAGCGGCGACGCGGCGAGCCTCGTCCGGGTCGGGCCCCTTCGAAGTGCTGACGGCTGGTCCTACTTGATCGAGCCGGCCAGGAGGCCCTGCACGAAGTAGCGCTGCAGGCTGAAGAAGACGATGAGCGGAACGATCATCAACAGGAATGCACCGGCTGCGAGCAGATGCCACTCGGTGCCGTACTGGCTCAAAAGGTTCTGGATCGCGCGCGTCATCGGGAACTTGCTCGAGTCTTGCACGAAGACGAGGGCCATGAGCAGGTCATTCCACACCCACAGGAACTGGAAGATTCCGTAGGCGGCGATCGCCGGCACCGACACGGGGATGACGATGGAGCGGAAGATCTTGAAGTCCGAGGCCCCGTCGATGCGCGACGCTTCGATGATGTCGGGCGGCAGCGTGATAAAGAAGTTGCGCAGCAGAAAGATGCCGAACGGCAGCGCGAACGCGGTGTGCGCCAGCCAGATGGCGCCGTAGCCCCGAGTGAGCTCCAGGTCCGGAAGAAGGTCGCGGAACATCGTGAGCAGCGGGATGAACGCGACCTGGACCGGGACGAGCAGGAATCCCACGACGATGAGGAAGAACGTGTCGCGGAATGGAAAGCTGATCCACGAGAACGCGTACGCGGCGAGCGAGCAGATCACCAGCGGAAGGATCGTCGAGGGCACCGCGATGATGACCGTGTTGACGAACGCATCGAGCATGCCCTGCGCCTGCAGGACCGAGCGGTAGTTGTCGAGGGTCAGGTGCAGCTGCGAGATATCCCACCAGCCGGTGGACTGGATGTCGGATCGCGGGCGGAACGACGTCACGAGCAGTCCGAGCGTCGGCACGAGCCACACGACACCGATCAGCCCGAGCACGACGTGGATCACCGATCGATTGAGCAGTGCCACGATCCGACCGGCGGGGGTCTTCGGCCTCGACCCAGCCAGAACCAGGCTGCTCACACGACCGCCTTCGTCCGGAAGCGCCGGACGTTGAAGTAGATCAGTGGGATCAGGAGGATGAGCATCACGACCGCGACCGCCGAGCCGTACCCGTACTGGCCGGCTTGGAAGGCCTGCTGGTACATGGTGAAGGCGATGAGCCGGCTGGCCTTCCCTGGTCCACCGAATGTCATCACGTAGATCAGGTCGAAGAGCTTGATGACGTTGACGATCAGCGTCACCGCGAGGACCGACGCGGGCAGGCTCACCATCGGCAGCATGATCCGGAAGAAGACCTGCCGTTCGCTCGCGCCTTCGACGCGGGCTGACTCGATGACCTCGGCCGGAATGCTCTTGACTGCGGCCGACAGGATGATCGTCGCGAAGCCGACGGAGCCCCAGATGCCCACCGCGATGAGCGAGCCGTTGACGAGGTTCTCATCGCCCAGCCACGCGATGGGCGCCACGCCGAAATTGCCAAGGATCGCGTTGAGCACTCCGATGTTGCTGTCTGGCGAGTAGACGAATTTCCAGATCACCGCGAGCGCGGTGGCCGCGATGGCCATCGGGATGAAGATGATCGCTTTGATGATCGACTCATAGCGCACGCGTGATGCGACGACCGCGATGATGAGACCGAGGAAGATGACGATGCTCGTGTAGAAGATCATCCACAGGAAGTTGTTCCACAACGCTCCCGAGGGTGGCCACGCGAGGTTGAGAAAGTCGCCATCGCCGAACAGCCGCACGTAATTGTCGAGCCCGACCCACTCGCCGATCAGACCGTTCCGGCCTCGGTTGAAGCTCAGCAGGATCGTGTAGAACGCCGGGTAGAGCAGGAAGATGATGAGGAGGGCCGCGGCGGGAGCCAGAAAGAGGATGGTCGAGCCCCATCTCGGGCTCTCAGGGCCGCGGGAACTTCGCGCGGCGCGCAGGCCCTTCGTTGCGGGCTGAGGTACGGGTACCTGCGTTCGCGCAAGGTCGAGAGGCGTTGGAACGAGGCCCATGTGTCTCCCGTTTTACACCAAAGCGGGCGGAGCCATTGGCTCCGCCCGCTTCGTGCGAATACCAGTCAGTCGCTCGCTACTTCTTCTCGCCTGTCCACTTGGCTTTCATCGCTGTCTCGAACTTGACCCAATCGACGGTCTTTCCCTTGAGCGCGTCCTGTAGCGCCGCGCCCATGTCGTCACCGCCACCGGATGGCAATAGGTCCGAGCCGTCGAAGCGGACCGCGGTCGCACCGGCGACCTGCGCGGCCTCGCGCTTGGCAAGGTCATTGGGATACGCGCTCGCGGGTACGGCCTTCACCGGTGAGAGGACCGCGCCCGTGCCTGCCCAGACCGTTCCGGACTCGGCCGTGGTCATGTAGTTGATGAATTCCTTGACGCCGGGCTTGGTGGTGAACGCGGCGATCACATCGCCGCCGATGGTCACGCCCTTGTTGCCATTGATCGCCGGGAAGTCGAACCAATCGATCGACTCGCCGACCTTGAGCGCGGTGTTGGTCTGGCCCGTCGCGATGCCGCCCACGAAGCCGCCTTCGTAGTACATCACCGCTGGCCCGGTCGCGCTGAATGCCTGAGCGATGCCATCGGTGAAGCCACGACCGAGGGCCGCCGTGAGGCCGCCTGCGACGTATTCCTCTTTGAGCGCCTGCTTCATCGTGTCCACAGCCGCCTGTACTGACGCATCGCTCCACGGCAGCTTGCCGCTGAACAGCTGGTCGTACTTGTCGGGGCCCGCCTGACGTACGTAGATGTTCTCGAACCAATCGGTGAGCGTCCAAGAGTCGGCCGCACCGAGACCAAGCGGCGTCGTGCCCTTGGCCTTGATGTCACCGAGCAGCTTGGCGTAGGCGGTCCAATCCGCGGCGGTCGATACGCCCAGCGTCTTGAACTTGTCCGGACGGAACCACATGGTGCTCTTGCTGTTGAACTTCACCATGATCGCGTACTGGGTCCCGTCGACCTGTCCGACCTCGAGGATCCCAGGTGGGTAGTTCGGCTTCAGTGCGTTCACGTCGATGCCGAGGTCGGCGATCTTCTTGAGCGAATTCTGCCGCGCGAACTGCCGTAGGAATCCGATGCCCGGGATGATCGCGACGTCTGGCGCGTTGCCACCGGAGATGCGGGTCTGGAGCGTCGTCGCGTAATCCTGACGCACCGACTCGTACGTCGCGGTGACACCGGTCTTCGCCTTGAACGCGTCCAGGACTTTTTGGAAGGAGTCCTGCTCGCTGCCGCCCCACAGCGACATGACGGTGATCTTGCTTCCGGCCGCCGCCGATCCCGCTGCGCTCGGTGATGGCGATGCTGTCCCTGAACAGGCAGTCATGACCAAAAGCGCGACGAGAGCAACGATGGCTAGAGGCTTCGTGGATCGAAACATACAAACCTCCTGTGCTCGCCTCATTGTGCGCTGGGCAAGAAGTAGGCGGCGACTCGGCGGGTCCGATGGGTAGCGGCGCTCGCAGCTGCGATCCGCGCTGTGGCGGCGCCCGCAGACGGAGACCCGCGACGAGCACTTGCGCCCAGCGCGAAATCATCAGGCCGTCCGCCGCGTGTGCCTGCGCTCTTGGCGAAGGCGGGCGCGCGTAGCCAAGGGCGAGGAGCGGGCGGCCACTGCGGGCGTCACTCGCAAATTATCGCGGGGGGGTGGGCTTTACCTTCCCCCCCCCCCCCCGCCGGTGTGGCCAAACTTACGGTTGCTAGCTCGCCGCCAGTGCCTCAGTCCGCGTCTGGCGCGTCACTTCCTTCACCAGGCGGCTGGTCTTCCCAAGTCCACCAAGCGTGAAGTCCAGTCCCGCCTCCTGCAGCTCCTCGTACCCAAGACCGCGATACAGGCGATTGCCCGCCACGTAGCACATCTCGTCGTACAGGGAAGGCCATCCTGCGCCGCGACGCTTGAAGCAGAACGTGATGAAGTCGATCGCCACTTGGGCGATACGCTCGTCCGACAAAACCTCGTCCTCCCCCGCTGACCCCGCGCATCATCGGCCGCGCGCACCGCGATCACAAGGTGTGTTGTCCACGGAACACTCCACAAGTTCATCCACACCGTCGACGCTCGTTATCCACAGGCCGTCGACACTCCGTGAACTTGGTGGAAAACATTGTCACGAACGCCGAACGGAACCGTGACAGTTGCGTTAGTCACGATCCACGTCATTCGTGATGACCACTGAAGCGACGACGCTCCTTCACGTCTCGAGCGCTAGCGCGATCGAGCGCGTCATCTCCAAATCGCGCGCGTACAGCGTCGAGTGCGGCGTTCAGTCGACTTCCACGCGCGTGATCGAACAATCCGAGCTGGCGTCCGGCCTCGAGACCACTGACCGAGACTCCGACAAGACGGACGGGACTCGTGCGCCCGTCCGCGTGATCATGCCCGAGGGCGTCCCGCAGGAGCTGCCGCCCGACCCGATAGATGGTCAGGTCGTCGTCGGTCGCACCTGCGAGCGTCCGTTGGCGCGTGCGTGTCTCGAACGGCGCGACGCGGAGCTTGAGCGTCACGGTCTTGCCGCGCAGATCGGCGGCACGCAGCCGTTGACCGACGCCTTCCGACAGGCGCAGCAGCGTGGATTCGACCGACCTCATGTCTAGCGTGTCGCGATCGAACGTGTGCTCGTGACCGACGGACTTCGGAGCCATGTCCGGCTCGACCGCGCCCTCGTCGAACCCATTTGCGCGCTCCCAGATGGAACGCCCGTGCTCACCCAGGCGCGCTTCGAGCGCCGCTACCCCGGCATTCGCCAGATCGCCGATGGTGCGCATGCCCAAACCCTCGAGGAGCTCGCGCGTCTTCGGTCCGACGCCCCAGAGGCGCTGCAGCTCCAGCGGCGCGAGGAACGCGCGTTCGCCGCCGGGCGGGACGATCACGAGCCCGTCGGGCTTCCGGAGGTCGGACCCGATCTTCGCGCAAAGCTTGTTCGTCGCGAGGCCGACGCTGAGGACGAGGCCGAGCTTCGAACGTACGTCCGACTTGAGGTCGCGCGCGATCTTCTCCGCCCCGCCGAAGAGGTGTTCGGTCGCGGTCACGTCGAGGAACGCCTCATCCAGCGAGATCGGCTCGACCAGCGGGGTGCGATCGGCGAACAGCGCCATGACCGAGTCGGACGCCCTCTCGTACGCCTCGCGGTCACCGGGGACGAAGATGCCCTCGGGGCAGAGCCGGCCAGCGGTGCGCAGCGGCATGGCCGACCGCACGCCGAAGACGCGTGCCTCGTACGAGGCGGCGCTCACGACGCCGCGCTCGTTCGGCCCACCGCCGACGATGACCGGTTTGCCTCGGTACTCGGCGTGGTCGCGCTGCTCGACCGACGCGTAGAAGGCGTCGAGGTCGCAGTGCAGGATCGCGCGCCCGTCGGGGGTCGCGTTCCAAGCGGTGGCGGGACTCATGTGAAGCGCACGCCGTGGACCGTCGCGTCCGGTGCCATGAAGCGGGCGAGCCGTTCGCCTTCCGCCGCTGCCTCCGCCCGATCGCCTGCCGCCAGTTTCGCGAATGGCTCGACGCGCACGATCGCGTCGGTCCTGCCACGCTCGAGCGCCCACGTGCCGGCCACGAAGCCGTCCAACAGGACGACCGCCTCGACGATCGCGTTCTTCGAGTAGATCGACGGTCGGTGGCCCGCGGCGACGATGCGATCGCGGTGCTGGTAGGCGATGAGCGCCTCGTCGTAGCGCGGCAGAAATCGCGCGGGCGCACGAGTCTCGGCGTCAGGACGCGGCGCGCGCGGAGCGTCGTAGAGCACGCGCTTCTGTTCATCGGCGAAGGTCGCGAGCTTCGGCGCGAGCCGCTCGAGCACCGGGCGGATACGCGCGGGCACCTGACCGGCGAACTTCGCGATGTCCGCGAGCGTCACGGGCCCGAACGCCGCGAGCGCACGCCGGATGAGCAGCTCGATCGCCACGTCTTCGTCCGGGCGCGCGCCGCCCTTCAGCCAGTGGCGCGCCGCCACGTACGGCGCGTCGGTGCCGCCGTAGTCGTAGCGGCCGCCCGGCGGCGCGGACACCAGGTCGGCGTGCGCGCTCACGAAGCGCCAGATGAGCCAGTTGAACGGACCGCCAAGCGTTCCAACGCGTTCGGTCAGATGCGCGATGACCTCTTCTTTCGCGCGCGGTTGCCGCGCGAAGGCGACCGCGAGGCGCGCGACCGCTTTCGGATCGACGCCGCGGCCGACCTGCAATCGGTTCCACGCGCCGCGCTGCAGGTCTTGCGTCGCGACCGCGTATGCATAGAAGTCGCGCGCACTCACCAGATGGAGCGTGCCGCGCATGAGGCGCGCGCGGATGACCCGTGCGTCCTCGATCGCAGACCAAAGTGAGCTCTTGTCGAAATTGACCGATCGGGTCCAAAGGGCGATATACGGACTCGGTGCCCACTGCGCCTGCAACGCCGCGAGACGTTCGATCGCGGGAACGACGGCGACCTTCTGGCGTTCGAGCAGCATCTGGCGCGCGAGCATCGCGCGATTCAGCTCACGGAGCGTAAGCACACGCTGTGGGACCGGGCGCCGCCGCCCGCCCGAGCTCACGCTCTCACTTCGTGGCGCGCGACTTCCGGGTAATAGAAACGAGCGAGCTTCTCGCCCTCGTCTACGAGCGCCACTTTGTCCGCCTTGCGCAGCCGCTTGAACGGCAACAGCTCGAGTCGCGCTTCTTTCTTGGTGGCGGACAGCCGGTACCGGCCGGCGACGAAGCCGTCGACGAGGAACGTCGTCCACACGTCGGCCGAGAAGATGACCTGCTTCTTGTATTCGGCGGGAAGGATGCGCGTCCGCTCGGCGGCATCGTGACCGAGGATCGCCGCGTCGAAGCGCGCGAGGTAGCGCACCGGCGCCGGTGTGTCCTCCGGCGGCCGCGGCGCACGCCGCAGATCGAACAGCTCGCGACCGCGCTCGTCGTGAAATGTGGCGAGATCCTTCATCCGCGCGAGCGCGCCGCGGATGTGCGGCACGCGCACGCTGCTCCACGTCGCGATGTCCGCGACGCTCGAAGGTCCGAAGGCCGCGAGGTGATGGCGGACGACGAGGTCATACGCGGCCTCGGGCTTCGGCGCCTTGCCCAGCTTCGCGGCCGGTGCGACGAAGCGCGCGAGTTGGCGGTACTCGAAACGAGCGCCCGAGGGTTCCCACACCAGGCCGCTCGTCGAAACGGCCGCCCACAGCAGCCAGTTTCGGAGGCGCTCGTCCTTCGCGGCGCTCTGTGGAAGGTGCTCCTCGATGTGGGACTGGATCTCAGTCCGAGAGCGCGGCGTCCTCGCCGCAAATCTCAGCACGCTCTTGAGCATGTCCTCGACGTCCTTCAACACGGGTCCGCCCGGCGGTCGCCACGCGCCGAAGCGTCCGTCGAGCGTCGCGAGCGAATACGCCGGGTACTCGCGCGCCGACACGAGGTGGAGCGTCGCGCGCATCAGCGTTGCTTTGATCACGCTGCTGTCGTCGATAGCTGCTGTGAGCCGGGCGCGATCGAATCCGGCAAGGCGCGTCCAAAGCGCGACGTATGGCGCCGGCGCCCATTGACCCTGGAGCCCGCCGAGGCGCTCGATCGCGGCGACGACGTTCAGCTTTTGCCGTTCGAGCAGCATCTGCCGCGCGAGGAGCGCGCGGTTCAGCTCACGGAGCGAAAGCTTTGGGAAGGGCGGGCGTGCGTCGGTCGGCACCACACCATTCTCGGCGCGGGGTTTCTCTACGCGAGCCGGCGGATGACCCCGATGACTTTTCCTTGGATCTGGATATCCCGCGTGTAGATCGGCTGCATCTGGCCGTTCGCAGGCTGGAGGCGGATACGGTCCTTCTCGCGGAAGAAGCGCTTCAGAGTCGCGCGGCTGTCTTCAAGGAGCGCGACGATGATGTCCCCGTCGCGCGCGGTGTTCTGCGACTGCACGACCACGTAATCGCCGTCGTCGATGTGGTCTTCGATCATCGACTTGCCGCGGACGCGCAACACGAACGTGTCGCGGCCCTTCGCGGCGAGCTCGCCGGGGATGGACATCGTCTCCGTCTTGTCCTCGTAGGCGTAGATCGGCTCGCCGGCGGCGATCTCGCCAATGATCGGGGCCTGGACGGAGCGAGCGGCGATCGCGCCCGGGATGGTCAGCGCGCGCGATCGGGTGGCGTCCTTTTGAAGCTTGCCCTCGCGCTCGAGCTTGAGCAGGTGGTGATGCACCGCCGAGGTCGAGGCGAGGCCGACCGCCTCCGCGATCTCGCGCACGGTGGGCGGATAGCCCTGCTCGGCGCTGCGGTCGCGGATGAATTCAAGGATGCGCTCGGCTCGCTGCTGGTCTTGCTTGGTCACGCATGGACCATACCGAACGGATGTTCTCATGTCAAGAGCGGCCTTTGCGCCGTCGCCGCGCGCTATCCCGCGGTGAGGTCCTTGTCTTCCATCTCCCAGGCGTGGTCAAGCGTGTGGAAGGCGGAGTGTCGGATGAGGAACGGCAGCGTCCAGGTCCGCATGCGCTTCGGGACCTCGCCCGCGTTGTACGCGCGCATCGCCGCGACGTATGCCTTCCGATGCCGCCGCAGCCCGGCCGGCGTGAGTGCGGCGCCTTCATCGATCCGCAGACCGACCTGTTTCGCGAAGTCCTCGCTCTCGGTGCGGATGGTGTGGCGGATGATCCGGTCGCGGTCGCGTCCCCCACCGCGCGGCCCCTTGCGCATCTCCGGGGAGACGCGAGCCGCGACGCGGTCGAAGAATTTCCAGCATGCCTGCAAGAGCGTGATCGCGCGCTCGAGCTCCGCCTCGCGCATCGGTCTCCGTTCGCGCGCGGAGGGCGAGAAGGAGATGCCCCAGAAGTCGGTCGAGCCCGTACCGACCTTCTCCTCGACGACCTTCAGGCGACCAGCGTCATCGAACTCCGGCGACATCCCGGCAAAGGCCGCGATGGGCCGATAACGGTCGCGATAGGCCTCGAGGCTCTCCAGGGCGAACTCGGCGGTCTTCGCGCCGCGGCTCCATCCCGGCCAGTCAATGCTGAACGCTACCGACCTCTTGTCCTTCGGCCCGCGTTCGACGACGGTGCGGACAGGCACGCCTCACTATCGCACGAGGGTCCCCTCGAGAACTTGAAAGTTCCCGCACACCGTCGTCGGCGACCGCGCACGCACGTGCGTAGCAGCACGCCAGCGGCCAGAATTCAGGCATGCCGTTCGACGGACCCCTGCTCCTCGATTACGCCGCCCGCACGGTCTGGGCGCTGCTGGTCATCGTCCTGACCCTGCTCGTCGCCCGGGCGGTGCGGCGCACCACGATGCGTGTGCTCGCTCGCAGCCGGGCGCAGGCGAACGTCACGATCCTGCTCGGCAACCTCGCCCAGGTCGCGATCATCGTGCTCGGGATCCTTGGCGTCGTCGCGATCTACACGAAGGACGCGTTCGGCTGGATCCTCACCTCGTTCAGCGTCATCGGCCTCGTCATCGGCCTCTCGCTACAGGACATCCTGAAGAACTTCTTCGCCGGCGTGTGGGTCCTGGTCGAACGTCCCTTCCGGATCGGCGACACGATCGAGGTGAGCGGAAGCGCCGGCGTGGTCGAGGAGATCGCGTTCCGCACGACGATGTTGAAGACGGCCGACGGTCGCGAGATCATCGTCCCGAACGGCATCTTCATGACAAGCTCCGTAACGAATCTCACGCGCTTTCCGCAACGCCGCGGGACGCTGTGGCTCATCGTCGATGACCGCGAGAAGCCCATCGCGGCCGACGACATCCGCGCAGCGCTCGCGGGCGTGCCTGGGATCGCCAATGAGCCCGAGCCGAATGTCGAGCTGCGCTCGGTCACCGACGGCCGCGCTCACTACCTGATTGGTTTTTGGGCAGCCAACCGCGATATGGTGGCGTCCGCGGCCATTGCGGCGCTGCGGGCACGATTCCCGCAAGGGGAGGTACACGGTGGCTAATGGCATGAAGCGTCCACGCAACATGGGCGAGGCGATCGAGGTCGCGCGCAAGCTTCCGACCTACGCGCGCTTGGTCTGGGGTCTCGCGCGCGATCCGCGTGTCCCGACGCAGCAGAAGCTCGTACTCGCCGGGATCGCCGCGTACCTGGCGTTCCCGATCGACGTCATCCCGGACTTCATTCCGGTGATCGGAGAGCTCGACGATCTCGCCGTATTGATCTTCGGCCTCGACTGGTTCATCCGGAATGCGCCGGCGGACGTCGTCGACGACCATATGGCCCGCATCGCGCGGCACGACGACATCCTCTCGAAGGACCTGGACACGGCCAGCTCCGTGCTGCAGGACCGCGCCGCGCAGCTTCGCGCTACGCTTGAACGGATGCGTTCCAAGCGTGACGGGGGGACCGAGTGAGTCGCGAGTCTGGCGGCGGCGTGTTCAGCGCGATCGAGGCGCTCCTCGCGATCGTCGGCGCGGTGACGCTCATGGGCATCATCGCCGTGGCCGCGTCGGTGCTCGCGTGGGAGATGGAGCTTCGCAAGAGCGAGCAGGACGGCCAGCTCGCCGAGCCCACGACCCCGCCCAGCTCCTAAGCGAGACAGGCGTGCGCGTCATCCTGAAGCGCGAAGTCAGCGGTCTCGGCCGCCCGGGTGAAGTCAAGGACGTGGCCGACGGCTACGCGCAGAACTTCCTGCTGCCGAAGGGCCTGGCCATCGAAGCGACCGCGAGCGAGATGAAACACCTCGCGCGTGAGCGCCAGGCCGAAAAGGTCAAAAAGGACCGAACGCACGCCGATGCCGAGGAGCTTGCGGAACGGTTGGCCAAAGTCACGCTCGTCTTCAAGCTGAAAGCGGGGGACCAGGGCAAGACGTTCGGCTCGGTCACCAATAAGGACATCGCCGAGGCACTGAAGAGAGAGCAAAAGGTCGATATCGACCGCTCGAAGATCCAACTCGTCGATCCGGTGAGGACATTGGGCACGCACAGCGTCGAGATCAAGCTCCTGTCTGATGTTCGCGCGAAAGTGACGGTCGCGGTCGAGCCGGCCTGAACGCCGATATCCCCCACATCACCCCCGCATCACCCGACACCCGTCACCCCACAGGGGTAGCGCGCATCTCTCATGACCAGCGAGTCATTGTGTGAGTCCCGTTCGCGCCTAGCGTTCTCCGCAGATGGTTGTAATGACGACACCACGAGCGGATCTCGACCTCATCATGCGCAGTGCGGAGCAGATGCTGCTCGTCGCCACCGACGAGGCGCGCCTGCTCGACGTCGCGACCGAGCTGCTCGGTGAGCAGTACGGCTACGGAGCTCGCTACGTGGTGCTTCACGACGACCTCACCGAGGAGCTGTATCTGGGCGGTGCGGCCGGCGCGCTCGCAGACACGGTGGCCGTGCGCACCTACCGCCGGCCCGACGCCGCCGGCCTTTCCGGATCGTGCTGGAGCACCGGCCAGATCGTGAACGTCGCCGACGTCCACGCCGATCCGCGCTACATGGAAGTCCTTCCGTCGTGCCGCTCGGAGATCTGCGTGCCGATCACCGCGGGCCACAAGGTCCTCGGCGTGCTCGGCGTGCAATCGGATCGGCTCGCGGCCTTCGCCGAGGACGACGAACGCCTTCTCTCCGCGTTCGCACGGCTTCTCGCGATGGCGCTCCTCCACGCGCGCATCCACAACGCACGCCAGCGCGACATCGCCGAGCTGCAGGCCGTGAGCGACGTGGCACGCCGCGCGGCGGCGCTCGATCTCACCGCCACGCTCGACTCCGTATGCGTCTCCTTCCGCAGCATCACCACCTCCGACTCCGTCGCCGTTTACCTCTGGGACGCGCGCGCGGAGCGCCTGCAGAACGCGGCGCTCTCGTACAACGCGCTGCTCTTCGGCAGCGATTACGCCGAGGCGGTCCGCGAAAGGCCGCTCGCCCTCGGCGAGGGCCTTACCGGGTGGAGCGCGCAACATCGTGAAGCCGCGCTCGTCCACGACGTCGCCGCGGACGGTCGCGCGATCGCGCTTCGCGGGCTCTCGTTGGAGAACAAGTCGGCCATCGCGGTCCCGCTTCTCGTCGAGGATCGCCTCGTCGGTGTCGTGCGAGCCCTGAAGGTCGGTACCCACGCCTACACCGACGACCACTTCCGATTCGCGCAGACGCTGGCCCTACAGGCCGCGCTCGCGATCGCCGCCGCGGAAGCTCACGCGGAGATCCGCCGATTGTCCGTCACCGATGAGCTCACGGGCGCGTACAACGTGCGCCACGTGATGCAGCGGCTGCGCGAGGAGATGGAGTTCGCGCGGCGTCACGATGACAACGTCTCCCTCCTGGTGATCGATGGCGACGCGATGAAGACGGTCAACGATCAGTACGGCCACGCCGAGGGCAACCGTGTCCTCGTCGAGATCACGCGCGTGATGCGCGGATCGCTACGCCTGTCCGACGTGCTTGGCCGCTTCGGCGGCGACGAGTTCATCGTCGTGCTTCCGCGGACAAGCTCGCGCGACGCGCTCATCACGGCAGAGCGCATGCGCCTTGCGGCGGCGGGTAGCGACTTCCGCAACTCGTGGGGCGAGCCGATCCACGCGACTGTGAGCATCGGCATTGCGACGTACCCGCAGAACGGCATGACCGCCGACGATCTTTTCCGCGCCGCTGACCGCGCCTTGTACGCGGCGAAGCAGGACGGTCGCAACCGGGTAACGGTCTCGCTCTAGCGGCTAGCCACCCGTGGCGGCGATCGGTGAGCTGTCAACTCCCGCGTCGAACGCAGGACTGCCCCTAGGCCTCAGCGCGGGTCTCCCCGAGGTCGCGGAAGCGCGTGAGCTCGGACTGGAAGTGCAGATCGAAATCTCCGGTCGGGCCGTTGCGATGTTTCGCGAGCTTGAGCCGCACGATATTTTCGTCGCGGTCCTTGCGGTCCTTCTGCCAAAGGAACATCACGAGGTCGGCGTCGGCTTCGAGCGCACCCGATTCGCGAAGGTCGCTGAGCATCGGCTCGGTGCCGCGCGTCTCGATCTGGCGCGAGAGCTGTGACAGCGCGAGCACCGGCACCTGCAGCTCGCGCGCGATGGCCTTCAGCGCGCGGCTGATCCGCGCGACCTCCTGCACGCGACCTTCATCACCGCCCGCGCCTTCGATGAGCTGAAGGTAGTCGACGACCACGAGGTCGAGACCCTTCTCCGCCTGCAGGCGCCGCGACTTCGCGAGGATGTCGGTCACGGTGAGCTGGCTCGATTCCTCCACGTAGATCGGAGCCTTCTGCAGCTCGTCCGACGCGGCGGAGATGGAGCGGAACTCGACATCCGACAGGCGGCCGCGACGCATGCGGTTGCCGTCGATCTCGCTGGTCATCGAGACGAGGCGCTGCACGACCTGCAGCTCGCTCATCTCGAGAGAGAAGATCGCGCAGGTCTTCTTCGCCACGGCGGCGTTCCACATGATGTTCAGCGCGAAGCTCGTCTTGCCAAGTCCAGGACGGCCGGCGAGAAGGATCAGGTCGGAGGGCTGCAGGCCGCCGGTCTTCGCGTCGAGCGACGAGAAGCCGGTCGGAACGCCTTCGTTGTGATCGTCAGCGCGCGCGCTGATCTGATCTGCGAACCGGCGCAGCGCGATCTCGAGCGGCACGACGTCGCGGTGCAGATTTGATTCGGAGACGGCAAAGAGCAGCTCCTGCGCGTCGATGACCGCGCTGCGCGCGTCCTCGCGCGTCAGCGCGAGGTGCGCGATCTCGTTCGCCGCGCCGATGAGGCGGCGGAGCAGCGCCGTGCGCTCGACGATCGTCGCGTAGGTCTCGGCGTGGGCCACGGTCGGCACGTTCTGCATGAGCCCAACGAGGAACTGCGCCCCGCCGATCGCGTCGAGCTCCGCACGTGCGGCGAGATCGGCCTGCACCGTCTGGAAGCCCAGCGGCTCGCCGCGCTCCCAGACGCGCTCGATCGCGCTGAGCACCAGGCGGTGCTGCTCGCGCGAGAGCTCGGCGGGCGCGACGCGCCCGCGCACCGTCTCTTCGTAGACATGCGCGTCGATGAGGATCGCGCCCAGGAGGCTGGCCTCGGCCTCGGGCTTCTCGGGCGGTGGCTTGGGCGCGTTCCGCGCGACGTCGAGCGTCATACCGGCGTCTCGTTGTCCTGCGTCTTGCTGAAGAAGCGCGCCTGCTCCATCGCGAACAGAAGGGTGAAGGTGCCCGTGGGGCCGTTTCGGTTCTTCGCCACGCTGCCGTGGATGAGACGTGGCGCGCCGGGGACGGCCTCCTCTTTATCCTTCCACAGCATCACGACGATGTCTGCATCCTGCTCTAGGGCACCGCTCTCACGAAGCGTCGACAGCTTCGGCTCTATTCCGGAGTCGCCCGCTGCGCGGGACAACTGCGATAGCCCGATCACCACGACGTTCAATTCACGCGCCAGTGACTTGAGATTCCTGGTGATCGCTGCGATCTCTTGGACGCGGTTCTCGTCGCTGCCATCTGACCGCATGAGCTGGATGTAATCGACGATGATCACTTCGAGGCGGTCGTTCGTGGTGGCGCGACGCGCCTTCGTGCGCAGCTCCATGATCGACAAACCCGGGGTGTCGTCGATGAGGATCGGTATCCCCGACAACGCATCCGCGGCTTCCGTGTCGAACACATTGCCGGTGCGGAGCGCCAGCAGGTCGGTGCGGCTATTCATCGCGAGGAAGCGCGACACGATCTGCTTCACATCCATCTCGAGCGAGAAGATGAGCGTCGGATGTCCGCGCTTCGCGATGTTGAACGCCATCGCCAGCCCGAGGCTCGTCTTGCCTATGGAAGGTCGCGCCGCGAGAACGACCAGGTCGCCCCGCGAGAAGCCCTCCGTGTAGAAATCGAGCTCTCTAAAGCCGCTGGGAATCCCGCTCACTTCATAGGGTTTGTCCATGCGATCGGTGAGGATCTGGAAGTTGTCCTGAAGAGCGGTCTGAATGTGACGAAGCTGATTGTTGAAGGTGTCGTCGCGTAGCGCGAAGAGCCGCTGCTCGGCACGGTCAAGTGCCAGAGGCATGTCGGTGGGCTCGCTGTAGGCGTCGGCAGCGATTTGCGTCGCCGCTCCGAGCAGACCCCGCAGTACGGACTTTTCCCGCACAACATGCGCGTAGTGCTCGATCTCGACGGCAGTCGGCACGCGTTCGGTGAGCTCTCTGATGTATGGCGCACCGCCAACGCGATCGAGCTCTTCGCGGCGCGCGAGCTCGACCTGCACGGTGAGCGTGTCGATGCGCTCGCGGCGTTGCAGCAGCTCGTAGATCGCGGCGTAGATGCGCTGATGCCGCGCGACATAGAAGTCCTTTGCATCGAGTAGGTCGGCGACCTTGAAGATCGCGTCGCGGTCGATGAGCAGGCTGCCGAGGACATGCTGCTCGGCGGCCTCATCGAACGGGACCTGACGGTCGGTGCGCGTATCGAGGGTCACGAACGACAGTCTAGAACGCGTGTTCTAGTGTTCATTGGGGGGCCTCCGGTCGCTACGCGTGCGCCGGAGGGAAGCCCGCCGCATGGCGGACCCTAAGGGGCGAAGGCTTCGCTGGGAACGGGTTTCGTCCACCAACTCATCCACCATCTCGTCCACAAACGTCCCCCGCTTGATTCGCGCCGCCCGCAGGCCCCGCTCCGTACAGTCGGGAGGATGCGGGTGCTCGTGACCGGCGGCGCGGGGTTCGCCGGCAGCAACATCGCCGACGCGCTCGCGGCGCGCGGCGACCTCGTCGTCGCGCTCGATGATCTGTCGACC
>JANMWW010000193.1:0-11918 GCA_031394155.1 Chloroflexota bacterium
TCCGCCGCGCCGAGCTGATCGTTGGCTTCAGCCCGTGCAGGTCGGGTTCTTGATCTCGGATCTCGCTGCGACCACGACGTCGCTCACGCTCGGCACCGGTGTGACCTGCCGATCTATGCGGTCGCTGGAGAATGCAAATCCCGTTGGACATGTAGCGCCAGCAAGGGACGTTGGGGGATGCCAGCGTCCCTACGGCTTGCGCGCGGTGAACGTCATGGTCCGCGCCAGCGCGTCGTGCCGTTCGGGCGCGATCGCGCGGCGCATCAGGCTGAGGAGCTCGGGAGTGAACAGCGGGTAATGCTCAAGGTCGCCGATCCCAAGCCAGCGTTCATCCGCGACCTTGATCTCGGTGAAGCCCGCTTTCCGTAACCACTTGGCGAAGACACGCTCCGCCACCGCACCGGCAATTCAGCCGGCCCATGCTTGGGGATCGACGATCACCTCCGGCGGTAGGTCGTCCTCGACGATGATGTCCGACATCGAGATCCGACCGCCGGGACGCAGGACCCGGAAGGCTTCGAACAGCACGCGGCTCTTCCGCGGTGAGAGGTTGACCACGCCGTTCGAGATCACCACGTCGACCGACCCGTCTGGGAGAGGGATGTCCTCGATCGCGCCTTGCCGCCATTCGACGTTGGTGACGCCGGCGTCCGTGGCGTGCTTCCCAGCGCGGGCCAGCATCTCGGGCAGGATGTCGAGGCCGATGGCGCGGCCACTCGGCGCTACCGCGCGCGCGGCCAGCAACGTGTCGAGTCCGCCACCGGAGCCAAGATCGAGAACGACTTCGCCCGCACGCAGATCCGCGAAGCGCACGGGGTTTCCCACGCCGAGTGCGCCGGCGATGGCGCTCTCGGGCAGACCTGCGAGTTCGCTCGGCGTGTAGAGCGTCGGGGCAATGGTTGTGGCCCGACCGATGATGCCCCGGTAGCGGTCGGCCACCACGTCACGCACCGCGTCCTGGTTGAGCAGATCGGGTGTCGTCGGCGCGACGGGGTGCTTCGTCTGGCTCATCGCGAACTCTCCAAGCCTCGGATGAATCGCTCGAGCCGTTCGCGCACGGGAGCCTCGACCTTGTCGGCCGCGACGCCGGCCGCCAGCCGATCGCGGATCTGCTTCGCGAATTCAAGCTCGCCGCAGCAGTGACGGCAGAGGCCTAGATGATGCTCGAGCTCCTCCTCGTGGGCCTGCTCGAGGTTCTTATCAAGGTAGCCCCACAGCCGCTGCACGGCCTGTTTGCAGTCGATCACGATCGCGCTCCTTCCACGAGTCCACGCTCTCGAGCAACGTCCCAGAGCGCCCGCTCGAGCTGGTTCCGGCCGCGTTGCAGCCGTGACAGCACCGTTCCGATCGAAGTGTTGGTCAGCTCAGCGATCTCGCGCGCCTTGTAACCGTAGACGTATGCGAGCACCAACGTGGTGCGGTGCGCGGGACGCAGCCGGCCCAATGCGACGACGAGTCGCTGGTCGTCAAAGAGATCGAGGAAATCCAGGTGCAGGCGATCTGAGTAAGGGAACGGGTCCTCTTCGACCAGGGTGTCGAAGAGGGAGAAGTGCCGCTCGTCGTCGATGCTCACGTCATGTTCATGCTTGCGCTCGCTGCGGAATCGGTCCATGCACACCGAGGAGACGATCTTCGTGAGCCAGAAACGCGAGCGCTCGCGGTTGCGCAATTGATCGAGCGCGCGATACGCGCGAAGAAGCGAGTCCTGCACGACATCCTCGGCTGCCTGTCGATCGCCGCACAGCTTGTAGGCAAAGGCGTACAGGTAGTCGAGGTCAGGTGCGACGAGTGCCTCGAACGAGGGGGCATCGGCCATGACCATTGCCGGCGCGGCCTTCACCTCCATAAGACGTAGACGAGATACGGTCCCGTTTTTATTGCGCCGGGAAAGGCAATAACCCCGCGCCTGCGCGGCGTCCTTGGTGCAGAAAACATCGCGCCAGGAGGATGACATGGCCGTACAAGCTGCGCCGACCAACCGGAACGGGGTGAACGTCACCCAGCTCGTCGCGACCGTCGAGGCGATCAAGGCCAAGCCGGAGCTCGCGAACTTCAAGTTCCGAGCGGAGAACACCTGGGAGTCGGGTGGCCGATCTCGGACACGGATCCAGGGTTTCTACGGCGCGGGACAAGAAGATCCTTCGCGCAAGAAGCCGTTCGAGCTGGTTGGCGACGAGCCGCCGGTGCTCCTGGGCACGGACCAGGCACCGAACGCCGTCGAGGCGGTCCTGCACGCACTCGCGTCCTGCATCTCCGTCGGTTTCATCTACAACGCGGCGGCTCGAGGCATCGAGGTGACTTCGCTGACCTCGTCGCTCGAGGGCGATCTGGACCTGCAGGGATTCCTGGGCCTTTCGGACACGGTGCGTCCCGGCTTCAAGAACATCCGCTTCCGCTACCAGGTGAAGTCGAACGCCTCGCGGGAGAAGATCGAGGAGCTCTGCGAGTACGTCCAGCGCACCTCCCCGGTTCTCGACATCATCCGCAACCCCGTGCCGGTGAGCATCGAGCTCGACTAGATGAGCGCAACGGGAGCCGGTGCCTCACCGATTTACAATCGCGCCGTGCTTGCCCCGTTCAGGCGAGTCCGTCACGTCAGTCTCTCATTGCTCGCACTGGTCGGCCTGACCGCCGTCTCGTGGCTGGCGCTGCTCAACGGCTCGATGCGCGGTGAGTCCATCGCGGTCTTCATCGCGGGGTGGCTCGTGATGATGACCGCGATGATGCTGCCCTCGGCGATTCCGATGATCATGGTCTTCCGCCTCAGCGTCGGGCAAGGTGTCTTGGCACAGTGGCGCATGGCGGTGTTCCTCATCGGCTATCTCGTCGTGTGGATGGCTTTTGGTCTCGTCGCATTCGCTGCGCAGTCGGCCTTGATGTCCCTCGACCCGATCGTTCAAACGTGGTCCGCTGTGGGAGTGCTCGCCCTCGCCGGTGCATATCAGTTCTCGCCACTCAAAGAGGCGTGCCTCCGCACGTGCCGCAGCCCGATGGACTTTGTTGTTTTGCATTGGCGTGCAGGCGCGTACGGCGCGATCCGTCTTGGCATTGCCCACGGCTCCTACTGCCTTGGCTGCTGTTGGGCGCTCATGGCCGTGCTGGTCATCGCTGGCGGCATGGGACTACCGTGGGTCGCCGCGATCGCCTTCGTCGTATTCGTCGAGAAAGTGCTGCCTGGGGCCAGCGTCGCTTCGCGCTTCGTGGGGGCGGGCATGCTCGGCATGGCCGCGATCGTGGCCGTATGGCCGAAGCTGCTTCCGATCGCTGTTGGACAGATGTAGAGGAGAGGATGTTCATGACCGAACCGGTGAAGTGGACCATCAAGGGTCGTGTCGCGATCGCGTGCAACTGTGAGGTCGGGTGTCCGTGCAATTTCAACGGCCGGCCGACCCACGGCCACTGCGAGGGGGGCTGGGTCTGGTGGATCGAGGCCGGCAGCTACGGGCAAACAAGACTGGACAAGCTTCACGTGGCGCTCTTCGCGGATTGGCCAGCAGCCATTCACGAGGGCAACGGTGTCGCGGTCACGTTCATCGACGACCGGGCGGACGAGACACAGCGCGCCGCGCTGCGTGCCCTGGTCCTCGGTGAAGCTGGTGGGCCGTGGGGCATCTTTCGTAAGACATTCACGGCCGTGCACGGACCGACGTTCCATGCCTTTCAGAGTGAGTTTGGGGACGTGACAAGCGTGCGCATGGGCGATGTCCTCGATCTGAAGACGGAGTACATCACCAATCCCGTCACCGGCGCGACGATCCATCCGCGGGTCGTCCTTCCTGAGGGGCTGGTGGTGAAGGACGCGGCCCTCGTGCGCTCCGCGCGATTCGTGCTCAAGGAGAAGGTCGCCTACGACCACTCGCAGAGCTACGCGGCCCTTGGGTTCTTCGAGTACTTCGGACCGTAACCCCGCCACAGATGTCACGCTCCGCATCAGAACCAAGCGGCGTAGGCTCAGTTCCGTGATCGATTGAGTGTGGCCTCACCGGCAGCGACGGGTTCCCGCCGTTCGATCCGGGTGCTGGTCGTACTCGGGGGGCGCGTGCTCGCGAATACCGTCGACCTGATCCTCCGGCATGGTGGCTATGTTCGCCGGTTCGAGATCGCGGCCAAGGGAGCGAGCGCCGCCATTGCGGCGTGGAAGCCCCGCCTTCTGCTGCTCGACATCGACCTCGAGGCAGGTGCGGGAATCGAGCTGATCAACGAGGCGCGCGCGGGAGGGCCCATCGGCATCATCGCGCTGACGCGGCGCAGCGATCTTCGCGGCAAGCTCGATGCCTTCGAACGCGGCGCGGATGACTACATCGGCGTTCCCTTCGTTCCAGACGATCTGATCGCCCGGACCCGGGCCGTGCTTCTTCGGACTCAGGGCGACAAGAGTGAGTTCGTCCCGCGCCAGCGCATCGGTGAGTTAGAGATCGACGTGCTCAGTCGAACAGTGCTCGTGCGGGACCGCGAGGTGCACCTCACTTCGCTCGAGCAGGCGCTCCTGTATCTCCTCGCGGCGAACGACGGCGTCGTGCTCTCGCGGGAGGAGATCTTGGACGCGCTCTGGGGCACCGACTTCGTCAGCGCGAGCAACGTCGTTGACTGGCACGTCCGCGGGCTCCGCGCGAAGCTAGAGCACGATACGCGCACGCCGCGGTATATCGAGACCGTGCCTCGGACCGGATACCGATTCGTTTCGGAACCCAGCGCGCAGGCGAACCGACCCGTGTCGTCCCGCCGATAGACGCGTTCGAGGCAATCTGCGAAGAGAAGTGGGCGCAAGGCAGCGACCCTTGTGTTCCTGAGGATCGGGAGTACACCTAGGGCGTTCCTCGAGGACCCGCAGCACCGTACGTGCCTGAGTGCCGGCGAGGTGCTCCACAGGCCCCCCCGTGAACGATTTCGTGTTTCGACGATATGGGGGTGCGTCATGCCTAGCAAGCAAGGCAAGCTCATTGCAGGCGGCCGCGTTGGTGAGGGGGAGTGGTTACGACCGATGGTTCACTTCACGGCAGCGCTGGACGGATTGACAGAGAGCGACATCGTCGAGGTTGAGCGCTGTCTCGCGAGCGCGGGGGTCGCAATGCCCGGGCTCGCAGAGCATCCGTTCCACCGACAGCTCAGGCACGCGCGAGACCAGCAGCTACGGGGAACACTCGAGTTCGAATTTCCCTGCCCCGACAAACCTCAGCTGGTCGCCCTGCACGCCGCGCTCGGCGCCGCCAACGCTTGGGCGCAGGACCATCGCCGAGACATCTTCGTCGGATTTCTCGCCGATCTCGATGCGGCTCTCACCCGATGCAAGCCGAAGGATGGAACGCCGCGGCGCCGACACGACGACTGAGCACGCTCACGTCAATGGCCTGCGCCCTCATCTGATCCGCCTCGGGTGAGGTGGCGAGGAGTCGAACACCACCAGGCCGCCTGAGGCTGCTTAGCCCAGAACGCATCGCGATCGCTGCCCAGTACTTGCGATGTGTTGCGCACGTGGCCGCAGGTTTCGAGAGTGCGAGGCATCCGGTGATGTCCTCGGTCTTCAAATCCGCGCGGCACTGTCCGCCCCCGTCCGCCAGCGTTCGTGCTGCGAACCGTCCTCCTAGGCTGTCCTCGGAGAGAGGTCGGCCCGCTCCAACGGTGTCCGCGGGTGGGCGAGTCTCACATCTACCATCCCGCTTCCCTCTACGTGCCCAGCAGTCGCTTCCCGCGATCGACCAGGAATCGGCACCACGCCGCACGCTGGCGGACGACCCGGTCCGCGTTGGTCTGCACGGCAAGGCCGGCTAGGCGCTCGACGGGTAGAGCGATGAACGCACAGCGGACGACAAGATTGACGTCGACGGCCAGGTCGAGGTCGCGACGACGGACCTCCATGCCCTCGGTGGCGAGGCCGCGCAGGAACGCGTTCAGCGCGATCCTCATCAAGTCGTCGATCTCACCGGCCGCCAGCTCGCCGGAGTCGACCCGCCCGGCGAGGAGCTGGACCAGATCCATGCCGACATCAGCTGTTCCCGCCAACCCCCAGTCGATCGCGACGAATGTTCCGGGTGAGGAATCCATCAAGAGGTTCTGCGGGCAGGCGTCGCCGTGGCACAGCGTTCGCGGTAGCCCGTCGGCGAGCGAAGCCAGTTGATGCCCGCGCTCCCACAACGACCACAGATCGGCGCGGAGGTGCTCGTCCACCTCCGCGCGGATGAGCGGGTGCGACCACGTCGCGTCGTCGGCGAGCACCGGGATCACCGCTGATCCGACCCGCGTCTCGAGGTAGCGGTGCAGGTCCCAGGTCATCGGTGTGAACGTCCATGGGATCGCCGCCGCTGGGTATCGTCCCGCCAGCCGGCCGAGTGCGAGCGCAGCAGCCGCATAGGTTTCGGTGTCCCAGACGATCGGGTCCGAGACGATGTCCTCGACCCAGATCCGTGCCCGGTCGTCTGGAAGATCCTCGACCTCGTACAGCCGAGGAGCACGAAGGCCTGGTGGCAAGGATCCGTGGAGCCCGGACTCGTACACCTCGGGCTCGACCCTCCATGGCAGCGCCGCGTCGGCCATCGCCTGAAACTCTGGCGGGAGGACGGAGACGGGTGGGAAGTGGCGGATCGAGCGGACCGTCTTCGCGATGGCGGTGAATGCCCGCCGCTCGCCGGTCGCGAGCGCGACGCCGCGAACGCGCTCGATGGATTCGGTCGTCGGCGTCCCGAATGGATAGCTGATGGTCTCCATGTGCCACTCGACAACGGCGGCCGACGGGTCGCGCAACGCCTCACCGGCGATCCGGTCGTGTGATGGGATCCGCTCAAGGGACGTCATGACTGGTCGCGCTCGATCTCGCGAGGGGTATGCATCTCGGTCCAGTATGGCCAACGGCTGCGACGTCGACAGACTGCACGCTGCGGCCCAGGCGCCGGCGCTTGACCGCGGGCGCGATACGCGGAGCATGATCCCGCCGACGTGACGCGATTAGCGAAGGCTGTTCTCGGCCGGACGCAGTTGGACGGAGGTGGCCAGCCACGACGACAATGGCCTTGAGTTTCTTGAAACTCACCCGCGGGAGAGTGCGAGGCATCCGGTGATGTCCTCGGTCTTCAAAACCGCTGACGGGGCGCTTGCGTTCCGTGGTGGGTTCGACTCCCATGCACTCTCGCAGTCGGGAACACCGCGGATAGGCTCAGACGCGTGAACGCCGAACCGCGCTTTCGATCGATCAAGGCCGAGATTCGCCGAGAGCTGATGCCCGCAGTGTCGCTTCGAGTTCTCACACGGTGGGCCGCCACACGCCCGAAGGGCAGCGTCCAGATCGCGACGTTTCGCGATTCGTCGTCGGATCGCCGCGGATCCACCGAACCGCCTCAGGACGAGATCACCGTGCAGACCTCCCGACTCTGGCTCGACACAGCTTCGCGCTGGCGCTACGAGGTCGATGTGCCTGGCCGACGCCCGGGAGTCTCTGTGACCGATGGTCCGCTGTGGTGGGCCTTCGGGCCGTCTCTCTACGCGCACTCGAACGAGTCCGCCCCCGAGCGATATCCCGGGCAGCGCGAGCATCAGGAGTGGCATCTCTTCCACCCTGAAGAGGTCTTGGCTGGGCTGATCGTGAACAGCACGCGGCTGGACGAGCGCGACGGCCGACCCCTCGAGGTGATCGAAGCAGTTGCGCGGGGTGACTACGCGCCGTTCTCTCTACCTTCGGGTGCCGACTCGTATCACCTGGTGGTCGACAGAGAGCGCGGCGTCGTGCTGCGGCTCGCCGCTCGGGCGGAGGGCGTCGAGTTCTTGACCGTCGAGATCACATCGCTCGAGTTCGACGTTCCTCTGGACCGATCGTTGTTCCGCATCGAGTTGCCCGCGGGCCTCACGTTCACGCCGCCGCCCAGCCACCTGCCACGCCCAACGCTGTTGCGGCGCGTGCTCGGCAGACTGCACCTGGGGCCGCGCTACTGAGCGCGCGCCGCTTCGGCGCTGCGCGTCAGTCGCGCTTGGTCTTGCGCGGCGGACGCCAGTAATTCACATCGAGGATCTGAAGGCGCTCGAGATGCGTTTCCATGCGACGCGCGAAGCCTGCGGGATCGCGCGTCGTTCGGGGTGACCACAGGACTTCCGCGAGCGCGCCCAGGCGCGGCCAGGCCATGTATTCCACGCGTTGCGGGGTGGGCATGTACTCCGTCCAGAGCTGACCCTGCGCGCCGAGCACGTGCTTGGCCTCGGCCTCGCTGAGCTCGCGCGGTATCGGCTCGTAGCCATACACGTCCGCGAGCGTGTTGAGGCCGCGGATCCGCACGTCGTCCTCGCTCTGGTCGTGATCGAAGTAGGTCGGCTTCTCCGGCGCCATCACCACATCGTGTCCCGCGCGGGCTGCGGCGATGCCGCCCTTCTCGCCGCGCCAGCTCATCACGGCCGCGCCCGGCGCAAGACCGCCCTCGAGGATCTCGTCCCAGCCGATGAGCCGGCGGCCGCGCGACGCGAGCCACGCGTCGATGCGCCGGATGAACCAGCTCTGCAGCTCGTCCTCGTCCTTGAGCCCCTGCTCCTTCATCCGTGCCTGCGCCGCGGCGCTCTCCTTCCACTCGCGCTTCGGCGCCTCGTCGCCGCCGATGTGCACGAACGTCGAGGGGAAGAGGCCGAGCACTTCGTCGAGCACGTTCTCGAGGAACTCGAAGACGTTGTCGCCGACGCCGAGGATGTGCTCCTCGATGCCCCAGAACGTCTTCACCTCGTGCTGCTTGCCGGTGTTGCCGAGCTCGGGATATGCGGCGATCGCCGCGAGCGCGTGACCGGGCATCTCGATCTCCGGCACGACGGTCACGTGCCGGTCCGCCGCGTAACGCACGACCTCGCGCACGTCGTCCTGTGTGTAGAAGCCTTCGTGCGGCACGCCTGAGAACTTCCGCTTCGACGCGTCGCGCGTGAGCGGGAGGGTCATGCTGTCGGGTCGCCACGCGCCGACCTCGGTGAGCTTCGGGTAGCGCTTGATCTCGATGCGCCAGCCCTGATCTTCGGTAAGGTGCCAGTGGAATACGTTGAGCTTGTGCATCGCAAGGAGATCGATGTGTTTGAGGATCATCTCCTTCGGCATGAAGTGCCGTCCCACATCGAGGTGGCTTCCACGCCAGCTGAAGCGCGGCGTGTCCTCGATGTCGAGGCAGGGGATCTGCCAAAGGGTGCCCTGTACCAGCGCACGGCGATAGATCTGCGGCGGCAGAAGCTGGCGCAGCGTCTGCGTCGCGCGCGCGAGCCCGGTCATGTGCGCGGCGCGGATGTCGATGAGATCCGGGTAGACGACGAGGCGGTAGCCCTCCTCGCCCAGGGCGCCTAGCCGCGGATCGAGAGACAGGCTGACTCGCGAGCCCGCGGTCTGGTCGACGATGGGCAGCGGTAAGCCCGTTGCGGGGTGAAGCGCATTGCGGAGCAGCTCCGCGAGGGGACGGACCGCCGTTTGCGCGACGAGCTTCGTCGCTGCAGTCAGCGTGAAGGTGCCTTCGCGCGCGACGAGCTTCGCGGGGATCGGGATGAGCGCGCTGCCGGGTGCGGCCATCACCGCATCGTACCGGCGAGCGTCGTGTTGTTTTCCCCACGAGGGAACATGCCGTCGTCTGATCGGTGTTGGACTTTTGTTGCGCACATGTGCGATGGTCGACACGTCCACTACGTCGATACGGGACGCCCGGGGAATGGGAGACGAGATCCTGATGCGCCTACTGACATCCAGCTTTGCTATTGCCACTCTGCTCGTGACGCTTCTCGCGCAGTCGATGCCGGCGCGCGCGGAGCCGCTCCATGACGGTCTGCTGGGCGCCGTCAACGCCTATCGCGCGTCGCGCGGTCTGCCCACGCTGGCCGCGAGCCCGACGCTCCAAGCGGCTGCGCAATTCATGGCTGAGAACGTCGCGACCTACGGCCCGCCCGCGACACCGCACCGCTCGACCGATGGCCGCATGCCGCGGCAGCGCATGGCCGATGCGGGTTATCCCGTCGACCAAGCCTTCACGAGCGAGATCATCGCCTGGGGCGCGACGACCTCGGCGAGTGCGATGAACCTGTGGCTCAACTCACCGCCGCACTGGGCGCAGCTCAACGACGCGCGTTTCGTGGCCGGCGGGATGGGTGTCGCATGCTCGGGCGCCATGCCGTGCGTCTGGGTCGTGACGTTCGGCTCGATCGTCGACAGCAGCTTCGCCGCGCCAACGCCCGCCGCGAGCTATCACGCCACCTTCAAGATGGAGTCGGCGTTCCCGACGGCGTCTCCGGGACAGACCGTGCAGTGGGTCGTCGCCTTCACGAACATCGGCTCGACCGGGTGGTCGACGACCGGCGCGAACGCGCTGCGTGTCGGCACGAGCCAGCCGCTCGATTCTCCGAGCGTGCTCGCCTCGGCCACCTGGCTCGCGCCGAGCCGTCCCGCGCAGCAGACCACTCCCTTCGTCGGACCTGGGCAGGATGCCTGGTTCATCGTCGAGCTGACCGCGCCCACCGCTGCCGGCACGTACCGGCTGTACCTGCGCCCGGTGATCGACGGCGTGCAGTGGCTCGAGGACGCCGGCGTGTACGTGGATCTCGTGGTGCGTTAGGCAGGGCACACTTGTGACGTGAGCGACCGAGAGCACCTCACAAGCCAACTCCAGATGGCGGCACTCGACGAGGCGGCCGCGATCGAACCCGGCCGGACATCGACGTTCGCGGCGCTCGAGTTCCGCGACTACCGCTTGTTCTGGACCGGCCTTGTCGTTTCGAACATCGGCACATGGATGCAGCAGTTCGGCCTGGGCTGGCTCGTGGTGCAGCTCGCGATCCGCGACGGGGTCCCGCAGCTCGGCCCGCTCTACCTGGGCCTCGTCGGACTATCGCGCGCACTGCCTGGTCTGACGTTCGGCCTGTTCGGCGGTGTGGTGGCCGATCGGGCGGACCGGCGCCGCTTGATGATCCTGACCCAGACGAGCGCGGCCATCGTGGCAGCGGCACTTGCGGTCCTCACGATCACCGAACGCATCAACATCGTCGAGATCGTGCTCCTCAGCGCGCTCAACTCGATCATCTTCTCGTTCGACGCACCGACGCGGCAGGCCATGGTCCCGCGCCTGGTTCCCGAGCGGCAGCTCATGAGCGCGATCGGCCTGAACTCCGCGGCATTCAACGGCGCGACCCTCGTCGGTCCATTGATCGGCGGCATCCTCATCATCCCGTTCGGCGTGGGTGGGTTGATGCTGATCAACGCGATCTCGTACGCCGCGATCGTCGTCGCATTGTTGTTCATCTCCCCACAGCCGGCGGTCGAGCAGCGTCACCGCCCGCCGATGCTCGAGTCGATCCGCGAAGGACTCGCGTATGTCCGCCGCGACCCGATGCTGCGCTGGGTGGTCGCGCTCAGCATCGCGACCGCGCTATTTACGCGACCGTACATCCAGCTGCTGCCTGCGGAGGCGCAGCTGCTCGGTGTGGGCGCAGTCCAGCTGTCCTGGCTGCTTGCGGCATCCGGCGCGGGCGCGCTGCTCGGGGCGCTCTCGACTGCGTCGCTTGGTAACTGGCGCTACCGCGGCGCGCTGCTGGTGGGCGGATCGCTCTCGCACGGGATCCTCCTCACGTTCTTCGGCCTTCAGCACACGGTGATCGGCGCGATGATCTTCATCGGACTCACGAGCTTCGCGGTGATGCTGTTCATGGGCATGGCGAACACGCTGATGCAGACCCGCACACCCGATCATCTGCGCGGCCGCGCGATGAGCGTGCACACGATGGTCTTCATGGGCTTCATGCCGCTCGGCCAGATGCTGCTCGGCTCGGTCGGGACGTTCATCGGCATCGACCACGCGTTCATCGTTGGCGGTCTGATCGTCGTCGCGCTTGCGTCGTATGTGGCTTTCCGCGTTCCTGCGATGCGGGAGGCGGTGAGCCTCACGCCACCGAGAGTGGTGGCGCGCTCTGGCTAGTAGAGACCCTAATTTCCT
>JANMWW010000206.1:0-10344 GCA_031394155.1 Chloroflexota bacterium
GACCGGCTCGCGCGCGATCGACGTCGCCGCGAGCGACGATCCGGATCGCGTCATTGGCGAGGCAGAGAGCGATGACTGGACGACCGCAGGCATCGTGCTCGCGCAGCTCGTGAATCACGGCAACGAGCATCGGGCGCACGCGACCACCATCCTGGGCGCGAATGGCCGAACGCCGCCGAAGATCGGCGCCTGGAGCTACGGCATCGCGAACGGCATCTCAAGGAACGATGGGGATTGAACAGCTGACGGACGCCACACTGCGTCGCGCGGTCGAGCACAACGACTCGGCGAACCAGCAGCTGCTGGAGTTCTGCGCGAATCTCACTGAGGAGCAGCGGGGCTGGACCTCGCCGGGTACCTATGGCTCGATCCACGCGTGCCCGCAGCACATCCTCGGCGGCGAGACGGGCTATCTCTTCTCGCTCACCGGCGGCGAGCTCCCGCCCGGCGCTCGGCTGCCGGAGACGCTCGTCCCGCTGGAACAGCTGCGCGCGCTCGCGCAGAGCAACGCCGAGAGCATGGAGCGCGTTCTTGCGGCGGCGACGGATCCGGAGCGCAAGATCACGCGGCCGAGTGGAGCGATCGTGCCGGCGACCGTGATCGTCGCGCAGTTCATCCACCACGGGAGCGACCATCGCGCGCATATCGGCAGCATCCTCGGTGCGCACGGTGTCGAAGGGCCGAGCCTGGATGCGTGGGCGTTCGGCCGCGCGATCGGTGTCTCGACCGCGCCATTGCGTTAGGCGATCGCGGCGGGTTGCACGTTCCTGAGCGCGGGAATGATCTTCTCGCCGTAGATGCGGAGCTGCTCCTCCTCGTCGCCGTTCATCAGATAGACGTTGAATTGGCTCACGCCGACCTTCGCGAGCTCGCGCAGCTTCCGGATATGCGCGTCGGCATCGCCGACGACGCAGAAGCGCTCCACTGATTCGTCGTCGACGAACGCCGCATTGGACGATCCGACCTCGGCGTGATGCTGATAGTCGTACCCCTTTCGGTCTTTCACGTACGCGGTCAGGTCCTTGGGCAGCCCTGTCTCCCCATACCGCTTCACGAGATCGACGACGTGGTTCGACACGAGGGCGGGGAACCAGCGCGTGCGTTCGAGCGCGAGCTCACGAGGACCGACGTATGTGGCGGCCGCGGCCATCACGCGGACCTCGTTCGGATCGCGGCCGGCCTTTTTCGCGCCGTCGCGGATCAGGTTGACGCACCACCCCACGAGGCTCGGGTCCGCGAGCTGGATGATCGCGCCATCGGCGATGCGCGCGGTGACCTCAAGTGCTTTCGGACCATAGCCGGCGATCCACACCGGCAGGCGGTGCTTCGGCGCCCACTCGAGGCGGAGCGTCGCGTCCTCGTACTGGACCGCGCGTCCCTCGGCGAGCTCCTTGATCACACGCGTCGCCTCCTCGAGGACCGCGAGCGTGGTCGGCGGTTTCCCAAGCACGCGCCGAGCGGAGTCGCCGCGACCGATGCCCAGGTCGAAGCGCCCGCCCGACAGGAGCTGCAGCGTCGCTAGGGTGCTCGCGGTCACCGAGGGCTCCCGCGTGGCGGGATTCGTGACGCAGGTGCCGAGGCGCATCGTCTTTGTCGCCTGTGCCATGAGCGCGAGCGGGATATATGGCTCTTTCCAGAGCACATGGCTGTCGAAGATCCAGCCGTACGTGAATCCGCTCTTCTCTGCGAGCGCCGCCAGTGATCCGGCACGCTCGAGCGAGACGTCGGGTTTGAGCGTGAAGCCGAATTCCATGAGACGCGGAAGTTTAGCCGTCGCTGGTCAATAGACTCACCACGTGACCGAGGCGCTCGTACGAAGCGTGATGCTGAAGCGCGAGAACATCGACACGTCCGCCTACCCGTTCTCGATCCCTGCGCTCCGCGCATTGAGCGAGATCGCGCTCGATCCCGCGGTGACGTTCTTCGTGGGCGAGAACGGCAGCGGGAAGTCGACCCTGGTGGAGGCGATCGCGATCGCAGCCAAGCTCAACCCGGAGGGAGGCAGCAAATTCGTCACGGTCGAGACACACGTCTCGCAGTCCCCGCTGCATCGTCACATACGCCTTGTGCGTGGCACGCGACGGATTCGCGACGGCTACTTCCTCCGTGCGGAGAGCTTCTTCAACGTCGCCACGTATCTCGAGAAGATGAACCGGGAAGATCCGAAGACGCTGGCGTCGTATGGCGGCAAGTCCCTTCACGCCCAATCGCACGGTGAGTCATTCATCGCGCTCATCACCAACCGCTTCGGCGGCGACAGCTTCTTCGTCCTCGACGAGCCCGAGGCCGCGCTATCTCTGCGGGGCGTGCTCGCTTTGATGCGACGGATACACGATCTCGTGGCCGAGGGCTCACAGTTCGTCATCTCGACGCACTCACCGGTGCTCCTCGGCTATCCGGGCGCGACGATCTACTCGCTGTCGGATACCGGCATTGCCAAGGTGCGCTACGAGGAGAGCGACGTCTTCGAGCTCACGCGCTCATTCCTCGACGACCGCGGCCAGTTCCTGCGGCACCTGTTCGAGGACGATGCCTAGGGCTGGCCGCTGCCCGATAGGATGAGAAGGTGAAAAAGTTGGGCGCGAGCAAAGGGGACTGGCGCGGGGAAGCCCTCAGCAGAATGCGCAAGCTCATCAAGGAAGCAGACCCGGATGCGGTCGAGGAGCGGAAATGGGGGAACACTCCGACTTGGTCGCACGACGGCATCATCTGCACCGGCGAAACCTACAAGAAGGTAGTGAAGCTTACTTTCGCCAAGGGCGCGTCTCTGAAAGATCCGGCCCGTCTCTTCAACTCCAGTCTCGGCGGATACGTACGCCGCGCGATCGACATCCACGAGGGGGAAAAACTCAACGGGACCGCTTTCAAGGCGCTCGTTCGCCGAGCGGTCGCCCTCAACAGTCTTGGCAAGGCGAAACCTTCGAGGAAGGCGAAGTCCGCGTAGGCCGATGGATCCGACCACCGTTCAGGGAGTCCGTCTCTTTGTGCGTCGCTAGGGTGGTGGCGATCCGCTCCACTGCACCGCGCGCTCGATGACGACGCGAACGATGGGCCGGCCATCGAGCCCGCCGCCTTGGTACTGCGGGTACTTCGCGGTGAGCCCTGCGGCGGCGGCTTCGCGCTCGTCGCCCGTCTCGAGGATCGTCGCCACACCCTCCAGCAGGACCCACGCGAGCTTGGTCCAGTCCTCGTCGTAGTGATCGACGACGATCGACACCCGGCCGTTCGTCTCGATGTTCCGCACGCGCCGGAGCATGTGCCAATCGTCTTCGCGCTTCGGCTTGCGATCGAGGGGGAAGTAGAGATGGTCGCCGTCCAACACGAACACGATCGGGACGACATGCGGTCTCGCGTATTGATCGGCGGTGGCGAGATGCGCGACGCGCGCGGATCCGAGGAGCGCGCGCGAGCTCGCGTCGAGGTCGTTCACCGACGCAGACGCGGCAGGATGTCCTTCGCGTAGAGGCGCATCGCGCGTTCCTGGTCCTGACCTGGAAAGTGGAAGACCAAGTGCGTGAAGCCCCATTCCACGTACTGGTGGATCTTGGCCACGTGCTCGTCCGGGTCGGTCGAGACGATGAAACGGGTGTGCGCCTTGTATTCGCCCGCCTTCGCGCGCTTTTCCATCTCGCGCGGATCCTCGACGCCTGCCTTGTCCTCCGCGGGCAGTGCGAGCGCCGACCACTCTTTCGTCTCGGCCATCGCGCGATCGCGGTCTTTGTCGTACGAGACCTTCATCTCGATCATCTTCTCGATCTTCGATGGGTCACGTCCGGCATCGCGCGCGCCCTTATCAAGCGCCGGAAGCAGCGTGTCCCGGTAGAGCTCTGCGCCCTTGCCCGAAGTGCAGATGAAGCCGTCGGCTTCTTTGCCTGCGAACTCCGCGACCTGCGGCCCGGCGCCGGCGATGTAGAGCGGCACGCCGCCCGCGGGCTTGTCGAAGATCTTCGCCTCGCGGGTCTTGTAGTACTTGCCCTCGAAGCTGACGTAGTCCTCGGTCCACAGCCTCTTCATGAGGCGCACCGCCTCCCGAAGGCGCCGAACGCGCTCACCGGGCTCGGGCCACTCGCTCGCGGTCACCGGCGTCTCGTTCATCGACTCGCCCGAGCCGACACCGAGGAAGAAGCGATCGGGAAAGAGCATCGCGAGCGTCGCCGAGGCCTGCGCGACGATCGCCGGGTGATAGCGGAAGGTCGGCGTGACCACGCTCGTCCCCATCGTGATGCGGCTTGTGCTCGCGCCGAGCGCTCCGAGCCATGCGAACGAGAACGGCGCGTGGCCGCCGGTGTCGCGCCAGGGGTGGAAGTGGTCGCTGATGATCGCGCTCTCGAAACCCAGCTCCTCCGCGAGCGCGCCGTACCGCAGCAGGTCGCGCGGGCCGAATTGCTCCGCGGACGCTTTCCACCCGAGTGTCAACATGTACTTCATCGTACGTTCACTGATCGTCACGTCGCTCGACGGACTTCCCGAGATCCACCCTGGCGATGACCTCGCTGCGCTCATCGCGGGCGCGGTCAAGGCGCAGGGAGAGACATTGCGCGACGGCGATGTCCTCGCGGTCGCGCAGAAGATCGTGTCGAAGAGCGAAGGTCGCATCGTCCATCTGGCGGACGTCACGCCCAGCGCGCGTGCGCTCGCGATGGCGAAGGAGTCGGGGAAGGAGGCGCGCCAACTCGAGGTCGTCCTTCAGGAGACCAAGAAGATCATTCGCTGGAAGAGTGGTGTGCTCATCAGCGAGACGCGCCACGGCTTCATTTGCGCGAACGCAGGGGTCGATCGCTCCAATGCAGGCGCAGCAGATACCGTGATCCTGTTGCCTATCGATCCCGACGCATCGGCCGCCCGCCTGCGCGATGGGCTGCGCAAGCTCACGGGGGTCATCACCGCCGTCGTCGTCACCGACACGTTCGGCCGCGCGTGGCGCGAGGGACACATGAACGTCGCCATCGGCATCGCCGGTCTCCCCGCGCTCAAGCGGTACGTGGGTCAATTCGATCCGGAGGGCTACGAATTGCGCGTCACAGAGATCGCCGTCGCCGATGAGGTCGCCGCCGCGGCCGAGCTCGTGATGGGCAAGCTCGATCGTTGCCCAGTCGCGATCGTGCGCGGCATCGCGCTCGCCGATCCATCGGAGAGCGCGCGTGACTACGTGAGACCCGCTGAAAAGGACATGTTCCGCTGATGGCGCTCACGACGGATCAGCGCGCGTTCCTCGAAAAGCAGCACTTCGCCGTGCTCGGCACGACCAACGCGTCCGGCACGCCCCATCTCACGATCATGTGGTACCTGCTCGACGGCGACGAGATCGTGTTCAACACCAAGGCCGGACGGACCAAGGAGTCGAACCTCGCGCGCGACCCGCGCGTGTCGCTGCTGGTGTATGCCGAGGACGGTTACCAGTACATGCGCATCGACGGTCGCGTGACGACGATCACCGACCCCGAGATCGCGCACCGCGACATCGCGCGCCTGGCCGTCCGCTATAACGGAGAGGAGAAGGCGAAGGCCGCGATCGCGCGGTTCAACTCCGAGGAGCGGATCTCGTATCGCCTACCGACGACGCGCGTGTACGACTACCGTGACTGATCCGCGCGAGGCAGCGCCGGCGAACGCGAAGTGGGAGCCGATCACACCACAGCAGGTGGCGGAGCTCCTGCGCGGCGTCGAGGTGCCGTGGTGGATCGCCGGCGGGTGGGCGCTCGACCTGTTCGCCGGCCGTCAGACGCGCGCGCACGAGGACATCGAGATCAGCGTCTTCCGCGGCGATGAGGACACGATCCGCCAGCGCCTCGCGGGTTGGGAATTCTTCGTCGCGAGCGATGGGACGCTCACGCCGCTGGCCGCGAATGAACCGCTGCCATCGGATGCACATGAGCTCTGGTGCCGCGAACGTGGCAGCGAGACGTGGCAACTCGAGATCCTCATCGAGGAGCGGAGCGGTGGACGGTGGTTCTACCGGCGCAACGAGCGAATCGGCGTGCACGAGAAGGACATCGGGCGTTTCACCAACGACGGGATCCCATACATCCGGCCGGATATCCAGCTCCTCTACAAGTCAAAGGGGCAGCGCGCCAACGATGAGCAGGACTTGCTCGCCGTCCTGCCGCGGCTCGACGCGGCGCAGCGCGCGACGCTCGCGGCATGGATCTCCGCGGGCGACCCGACGCACCGTTGGCTCGCGCGCCTGCGGTCGTAGGCAAAAGGGCGAACGGGCAAAGAAAGACCCCGACTTGTCGTCGGGGTCTTCCTGTCTTCTGCTGTTAGCGCTTACGCATAACGACGAGAAGCGGACGGACGGACCTGCTCGAAGCAGGAGCTGCAGTACACGGGCTTGTCGCCGCGTGGCTGGAACGGGACTCGCGCCTCGCCCCCGCAGTTGCTGCAAGTCGCCGTGAAGAACTCGCGCGGTCCGGCATTGCCGCCGCCCGCGTACCCGCCGCCGGCGCCTCCGCCGGAGGCACGACGCGCAGTACGGCAGGACGGACAACGCCCTGGCTCGTTCACGAGACCTCGTGACTGGTAGAACTCCTGTTCCCCAGAAGTCCAGATGAATTCCTGACTGCAGTCCTTGCAGGTCAGAGTTTTGTCGGTGAAGCTCATTTAAGGCTTCCTCCCTTTATGTGCTGACGCTTTGAGCATTCGCCAGGGTTCGGGAGGAAGAAACGCCTCACTACGCCCGCGTGGATGACTCTTGTCGCCGCGATTCGCCCTTTCGGGCTCATTCATCATAACAGCCGCGCACGTCCGATATTCCGCTCGCTTGGTCCTATTTCTTGCGTTCGGCCTCGTCGCGCCACGGCGATGGCATCTTGTCCATGGGGAAGGTGTGCGGAAACGCCTCGCCGAGCCATTCATCGATCCACTCACCGGAACGGAAGTACGACTTGCGATACGTCCCGATCTGCGCATACCCAGATTTCTCGTTCGCGCGCCAGCTCCCCCGGTTGGGGAGAGCGATCCAGTTGTGCGTGCGGTGCATCCGCAGCTCGTTCCAGATGTACGCCATGCGCAGACGGATCGCTTCGCTCGCGATGCCTTTGCCGTAAAGATCATCCCGCCCGATGAAGATGCCGGTCTCGCCGTCGCGATTCACCCAGTTGATGTCGAAGAGTCCGGTGAAGCCGACCGTCTCACCCTCGTACGCGATGCTCCAGAGGACGGCCGTCGCGTCGTCGCCATCCTTCTTCATGCGCTCTTCTTCCTCGGCGGTGGTACGCGAGGTGTAGCGCGGACCCCAGAAGCGCGTGACTCCCGGCTCGAGCTGCCATTTCGCGAAGAGCGTGTAGTCCTCACGGGCCGGCGGTCGGAGCTCGGTGCCGTTGTCGCCGACGATCCGCGGTCCGAACATCAGCGGGTCCCCATCGGCTGGTACTCGCGCTCTGTCTTGCCCCAGCGCTCGTCCCAGGTGGATCGCTCCATCGTCACCCAGACGTGATCGACATACGCACCGTCGCGATAGTGCGTCTCGTGACCGTGCGCGAACTGTTCGTAGCCGAGCCGCTCGCCGATGCGCTTTGCCGCAGCGTTGTCGCCGCGATACGCGCTGACGACGCGGCGCAGATCCGAGTAGTCGAAAAGGTAGCGGTGCAGCGCCAGCATCGCATCGGTCGCGTACCCCTCGCGCCAGCGATCCGGGTCGATGAACAGCTCGCTGATGTGCGCGCCGTCGCGGTGCGGCTCCCATCCGAAGCCAACGCGCACCATGCCGACGAGAGCGCCGTCCGCGTCGATGGACCAGAACGCCGAGCTCTTGTCCTTGGTCGCCTCGGCGAAACGCTCTTTCCACGTCGCCGGCATCGCCGGTTCGTGCCAGACGCGCGACAGATGCCGCACGCGCATGTCCGCCATCCACCGCGCGTAGGCGACGAGGTCCGCCTCCTGCGGTGGACGCAGCATCGTCTTCCTGCCCTTCACGATCCCGCCGAGTCCCATCTTCGACAGCCTAAATTGCGGGCCGGCGGGCCGCGAACCGCTAGCGGCAGCCGCCCTGGAGCGCCGCCATCACGTTCGTCGTGACGATCGGCTGCCGCGGACATTCGAGCAGGAATGCTTCGACGCGCAGGCCGCTGCCGATGAACACCCGGAGCCGTGAACCCGGACCGCTACGCAAGTCGACCGCCACGCGGCCGCTCCGATCCACGGTCGCGACCGGCGCTGCGGTGTTGTTGCGTTCGAATTCCCGCGCCTCGTCGGTGTCGCGGGCGACCCTGATGAGCTGCGCGTCGCTGGCCGCCGCGGGAGACGGCGCGAGCACGTCGCCTTGCACGAGGATCGCCACCGCGACCAGCCCCACAGACGCGAGCGTCACGACGCCGGCCAGCGCGCGCAGTGTCATCAGGCCGCCGGGAGCCGGACCGTGAACTCCGCACCGCCCGCGTCGACGTTGCGCGCCGAGATCGAGCCGCCGTGCGCTTCGGCGATGGCCTGCGCGATCGCGAGGCCAAGGCCCGCGCCGTCGCGCTGCGCGTTATCGCCGCGATAGAACCGGCGGAAGAGCCGTTTGTCCGCGCCTTGCGGCAGGCCGGAGCCGGAGTCACGCACGGTGACGATCGCCTGGCCATCGGCGCGCGCGCCCTGCACCACGACGGCGCCCCCGCGTGGGGAGTGCTTGACCGCGTTGTCGAGGAGATTCAGGAACAGCTGCGCGAGCCGGTCCGGATCGCCGCGCACCGCGGGCACGTCGTTCGGCTCGAAGACGAAGCTGACGCCGGCGTCCTGCGCCTGCGGCTCGAGCGCCGCGCGCGCGGTCGCGAGCAGCTGCGCCGGCTCGACGCGCTCGCGCGCGAGATCCTGCGCGCCGGATTGCAGGCGCGCGACCTGGAGCAGCCCTTCGACCATCCGCATGAGGCGGCGCGCCTCGCGCTGGATGATCCTGGCCGCGGGCAGGATCGCCGCGCCTGAGGCTTCGCTGTCGACGATCGCCTGGGCGAATCCCTGGATCGACGTGAGCGGCGTGCGCAGCTCGTGCGAGATGTCCGCGAGGAATGCCTGCTCGCTCCCGCGCGAACGCTCGATCTCCGCGGCCATCTCATTGAACGCTCCACCCATCTCCGCCACCTCGGTCGGGCCTGCCACCGGCACGCGCGCGCGGTAGTCGCCCTTCGCGAAGCGCTGTGTCGTGCCTGCAAGCTCGCGCAGCGGTCGCGTGATCGTGCGCGAGAGCAGCCCCGCGACGATGAGCGCGAACCCCGCGGCGACGACGCCCGCGACGATGAGCGACGGGAACAGGATGCGCAGCGCGTCGGCGAAGGCGGCGCGGGGCCGCGCCACGACGATGATCGCGGGCGCCACGCCCGTCGCGTTCGGCCGGAAGATCTGTTGATCGAAGAGCCACTGGTCACCCTTGTCGTTGAAGGTGCCGAAGTTCCCCTGCGTGGGCCGGTCGAGGGTCTGATTCGTCAGCGTCGCCTCGCTGTCGACGAGCACGCGACGAGCATTCGTGATGATCAGGAGGCGCGCGTTCGCTGACGTGGCCTGCTCGGTGAGCGCGTCGATGACGGCGCCCGGCTGCTGGTTCGCGCGAAGCGCGGTTGCCATGGCGGTGAGCAGCGGCGCCGACAGCTCCTGCAGACGGAGACGCAGCACGTCGTTCTCGTACGTCACCAGCAGGCTCGAGATGGTGATCGATGCGGCCAGGAGCCCGACGACGACGACCGCGAGGTATGAGAGGAAGAGGCGTCCGCCGACGCTGCGCACGCTCAGCCCACCTCGGCGGGCGGCACCAGCTTGTATCCCACGCCCCATACGGTCTCGATCTTCGCGTCGGCGCCGACGAGCTTGTCGCGCAGTTGCTTCACGTGCACATCAACCGTGCGTGTCTCACCCGGATACGCGAAGCCCCAGACGTCCTCCAAAAGTTTGTCGCGTGTAAGAACTATCCCCGGCTGCCGGCAGAACGCCTCCAGGAGCTCGAATTCCTTGGCGCGCAGCGCGATGACGCTCGGCCCCACGCGCACCTCGTGATGCGCGGGGTCGACCTGCAGGTTGCCGACGGAAAGCACGCGACCGCCACCGGGCATGCCCTGCGCGCGGCGGAGGATCGCCTTCACGCGAGAGACGAGCTCCTTGGGATTGAACGGCTTCGTCATGTAGTCGTCCATCCCGGCGTCGAGCCCGCTGATCCGCTGCGCGTCCTCCGCGCGCGCGGTAAGCGCGATGACCGGCGTGTCACCCTTCGCGCGGAGCTCCTACAACAGGTCGATGCCAACGGCGTCGGGAAGACCGAGGTCGAGCACCACCAGCGCCGGCTTCACCACGGCGAACAGCGTGCGCGCCCGCGCCCCGGTGGGCGCGTGCTCGACGATGAAGCCTGCGTTCCGCAGGTACAGCGTCACGAGCTCCGCG
>JANMWW010000208.1:0-2182 GCA_031394155.1 Chloroflexota bacterium
GCGACGCGGACGCCCGAGCGATGGTCGACACCATCCGCGCACTGCCCGCGGGTCGCGCGTTCGCGGGGCTGCGCACCGATTACGGATCGGCGATGAACTTCAACATTCCCTTCAACTCGGTGCGCTTCAGCGACGTGCTCATCTTCGATCAGATCGAATCACTCACGCCGCCGTACAACTCGCAGTCACTCTCGTCGGACCTGTTGTGGGACTTCAACTACCAGCGTGCCGATGACTACGACCTCTTCAACGTCCGCTACGCGATCCTTCCGGCGAATCTCACGGCGCCGTCGTTCCTGACTCCGATCAAACGAACGCCCCGCTACGCGCTATACAGCGCGCCCACCAGCGGCTACGCCGAGTACGTCACGGTGTCCAGGCGCGAGGCGATCGAGACGTCCGGCGCACTCGTCGGCGCGAACCGCCCGTGGGTCCTCGCGGCAGATCGGAGCGCGCGCGGATTCATCCAGTGGGACTACCCGGCGATGGCGGTGCGCGGCGCGCCATCCGCGCCGAGCTGTCGGAGCACCACTGTGCGCGACGAGTCGATCCGCCCGGGCCGGATCGATGTCGTGGCCGCGTGCGACACTCCCGGCACGCTGCTCATCAAGGTGACCTACGACCCGGGATGGCAGGTGACGGTCGACGACATACCGGCGGCGACCGTCATGTTGTCCCCGGCCTACCTCGGCGTGACGCTCCCAGGTGGAGCCCATAACGTCACCGCGCGCTACACCTCGGCCCCGTCGAAGATCCCGCTCTTGGTGCTTGGGCTCGTCGCGCTCGTCGCCGCCGTGCCGATCACGCGCAGGATCCGCTTCGCGTGAGCGAGGCGTTGGAGTTATCGATCGTCATCCCGTGTCTCAATGAGGAGACCACGGTGGGCGACGTTGTCGCGAAGGCGGTCGCCTCGCTCGAACGCCTTGCCGTCCGCGGAGAAGTCATCGTCGCTGACAATGGCTCGCGCGACAGCTCGCGCGATGTGGCCACGCGCGCGGGCGCGCGCGTCGTCGACGTTCCGGCGAAGGGCTACGGCGCCGCGCTCCTGGGTGGCATCACCGCATCGCAGGGCACGTACGTGCTCATGGCCGACGCCGACGATTCCTACGACTTGAGCGCGATCGATCCCTTCGTCCAGTCGCTGCGCGCGGGAAACGATCTCGTGATGGGCAACCGTTTCATGGGCGGCATCGACGATGGCGCCATGCCGACGCTCCATCGCTACGTCGGCAACCCGGTGCTGTCTTTCGTGGCGCGACTCTTCTTTGGTGGGCAGAGCGGCGACTTCCACTGCGGGATGCGCGCGTTCCGCCGCGACCGGATCCTCGCGCTGGACCTGCGCACGACGGGGATGGAGTTCGCGAGCGAGATGGTGGTGAAGGCCCACCTCGCCCACCTGCGCATCGCCGAGGTCCCGACGGTGTTGCACCGCGATCGCCGTCCACGACGCCCGCACCTGCGCACCTGGCGCGATGGCTGGCGCCACCTGCGCTTCCTTCTGCTGTACAGCCCGCGCTGGCTCTTCCTCTATCCGGGCATCGCGCTCATGCTCGCGGGCGGTCTGGTCGGACTGCGCCTGCTCGTCGGCACCTTTCAGGCCGGCGCGCTCAGCTTCGACGTTCACACGCTCATCTATGCGGCAGCCGCGGTGATCGTCGGCTTCCAGGCCGTGGCCTTCGCGCTCTTCACCAAGATCTTCGCGATCAGCGAGGGGCTCTTGCCTGACGATCCGCGCCTCGGTCGGCTCTTCCGCTACGTCACGCTCGAGACGGGCCTCGTCGTCGGCGTCGCCCTCTTGATCATCGGCCTGGGCACGGGCCTGTCGGCGGTGCGCGTCTGGTCAGAGGCGCACTTCGGTGCTCTCACCGACGAGACCCCCACGACGCTGCGCCTTGCGATCGTGTCGGCCACCGCCTTCGCGCTCGGCAGCGAGACGATGCTCGCGTCCTTCTTCCTGAGCGTGCTGGGTCTGCGCCGGCGGGGGAGCACCCCGCCCGGCTAGCGGAGCTGAAGCGCGAAGCGGAGCGCGTCGTCGAGCGCGTCGATCTTCGTCCGCGAAAGACGACCGACGCGACGGACAAGCCATTCCTTAGGGATCGCGTTGAGCTCGTCGCAATTCACGACGCTTGCCTCGCCAAGACCGTCGCGCTGATCGACGAAAACCTCGGTCTGCAGTCCGCGG
>JANMWW010000217.1:0-1585 GCA_031394155.1 Chloroflexota bacterium
CCCGTCACGACGGTGCCGAACCCGGCCATCGTGAAGGAGCGATCAACAGCGAGTCGAGGCCTTCCGGTATCGCGACGCAGCGGCATGTCGCCGAGCACGCGCTCGAGTGTCGCGACGAGCTCCGCGAGTCCCGTGCGCGCCGTGGCCGAGACCTCGACCACGGGCGCGGTCGCGAGGGCCGTCGGGGCGAGAGCGGTGCGGACCTCGGCGCGCACGAGCTCCGCCCACTCGTCATCGATGAGGTCGCGCTTCGTGAGCGCGATCACACCTCGGTCGATCCCGAGCAGGCCGAGGATCGCGAGGTGCTCGCGTGTCTGCGGGCGAACGCCTTCGTCCGCGGCGATCACGAGGATGACCGCGTCAATGCTGCCGACGCCCGCGAGCATGTTGCGGATGAAGTCCTGATGGCCGGGGACATCGACGACGCCGATGTCGAGGCCGCTCGGGGTCCGCAGCCACGCGAAGCCGAGGTCGATGGTCATGCCGCGATCCCGCTCCTCCTGCAGGCGGTCGGGATCGATGCCCGTGAGCGCGGTGATGAGCGTCGACTTCCCGTGGTCCACGTGACCGGCGGTGCCGACGACTCGGGTGATCACGGCGACGCGGAGGGCACGGGGTTCCCGCTCGGCTGGCACGAGGAGAACGCGAGCGGCACGACGACGAACGCGATCGTGATCAGCACCGCCATCCACAGACCGAGAAAGATCCCCGTCGCGCGCAGCGGGAGGGGCGACCCCTCCTCGTCCCGTTTCACCGGCGCAGCGCGATGCACTCGATCTCGACGCGTCCTCCGGCGCCGGGGAGCTTCGCGACCTGCACCGTGGAACGGGCCGGACGGTGCGAACCGAATCGCTCGGCGTAGACCTCGTTCATCGCCGCGAACTCAGCGATGTCCTCGAGGAACACGGTCGTCTTGGTGACGCGATCGAGTCCCGAGCCGGCGGCCTCGAGCACCGCCGCGAGGTTGTCGAGGACGCGGCGCGTCTGCTCCTTGATGTCACCGCCGATGATCTGACGGGTCGCGGGGTCGAGTCCGAGCTGGCCCGCGCAGAAGACCAGGTCCCCGGCGACGATCGCCTGGCTGTACGGGCCCATCGCCGGGGGCGCCTTGTCGGTCGTGATGCTGCGAAGCTCCTGTCCCATGTCACCCTCCACTATTCAGCGCCGCGATGACGGTGCTCGCGAGCATCTCATCATCCTCCGGCAGGACCGCGCGCAGATCGAGTGCGACTCGCCCATCGACGATGCGGCTGATCACCGCTGGTCGCGCCGCCCGTAGCTTCGAGACCAGCGTCGCCGCGCGGCCCGCGAGCGCGACCGCGCGAGATGGCTGTACCTCCTCCGGCAGCGAGCCGCCGCCAACGGTCGACTCGGTCGAGACCACCGACGCGTCGATGCCTGCCGCGCTGAGCCGGATCGCGATCGCCTTCGCGCGCTGCGCGAGCGCCGGCGGGCGCGCGGCGATCATCCGCCAGACCGGAAGCTCGAGCTCGGCCCGGCGGTCGCGGTACAGCTCGAGCGTCGCGATCAGCGCGGCGAGGGTGAGCTTGTCGGGTCGAAGCGCGCGCATGAGCGGATGCGCGCG
>JANMWW010000220.1:0-3219 GCA_031394155.1 Chloroflexota bacterium
GAGGTGATCGTCCTCGACCTCTGGATGCCGGTCATGGACGGCTGGGCCTTCCGGCGCGCGCAGCTCGTCTCACACCCGCACATCCCGGTGATCGTGTTGTCGGCGCTCGACCTGTCGAGCGAGCGGCTGCGGGAGCTGAGCGCGAACGCGCTGATCGGGAAGCCATTCGATCTCGACGTCCTGTACGGGGCGGTGCACGACGTGCTGCCCAAGCGCTCCTAGCGGACCGGCCTCGCGATCAGCAGTCCGTCCTCGCGCGCGACCGGCAACGCGAAATCGAAACGATCGACCTGGCACGCCAGCTCGGCATCGCGCCGCGGGAACCAGTCCGGCCAGGGATCCCTGCGCCACTGCGGGAGCGCCGCGATGAGCGCGCGTACGTCAGTCGCGGGTCCCCCGAGCAGCGACGCGAGATATTCGACGCACGCTGGGTCCTCGGGATTTGGCTCGGTCCCGCCGTCGCCCATCGCGACAAGCGTCACCTCAGCCGCATGCGCGCGAAGGTACCGGCACGTGGCCGCTGCGGTGACGAAGCTGCCGAGGAGCATCATCTCGGCGTGAACGGCCGCCACGACACCCTGCGTCCCTGAGCTGCTGCGCTGAACGACACGGCGACCCGACAAGTCCATACGTTCGATAGCCGATGGAGAATTCCCCGCGTCGAACCCTTTGATGTTTTGTCCATCGATCTCGCCCGTGAGAAAGAGTCCTGAGTCCTTGCGCTTCATCGCGAGTGCCTCTTCGTGATCGGACACGAGCACGATCTCGCGGGCGCCCGCGGCGATGCAAAACGCGGCCGTCGTGAATGCTCGGAACACGTCGACGATCACGGCGTAGCCGGTCGCGGCACGCGCGCCGTCGAGAAACCGCGTGACGCGGACGTTCACCAACGGGGAACTATGGCCCGCGGGTGATCGCGCCCGTCGCGACGTCGTAGCTGAAGGTCGCGAGAGGTGGGCCCCCGCGCGAGTAGCTGATTCGGACCTGAAGGTGCCCCGCGAAGCTCACGGTGGACGCACCAGCCTGCCAGTCCCTTCCCCACTCCGCGCGGACCGTAGATCCTCCACCGCGCTCCACCGCCGCGAAGACCGCTTCGATGTCGACCGGCATCGCCAGGGGCTGCTGCCGCGGGATGACGGTGTTCACGAACGCACCACTCCGGCCGCCGACGTCAGAGGTCACGGACACCACCCGCAGATCGTTGGGCAGGTCGGGACGGACGTACGAGTAGGTCAGGCTCGTGGGCTTCTCCGCGCCGAAACCCGGGACATTCAGCGCGGACGACGATCGCCATTGCGCGCTGACTCCCGACAGCGCGACCGTGCCGGCGAGAAGGACCTCCGCTCGCAGCCTGGCCGTAGCACTGCGGAACTCTGGCGCGTCGGCGTTCCCGGTGCGCGCGTCCAACAGGATGTCGATCGCCGGCGTGGAAATGGCCTGCGGCGCCGCGTAGCTGACGCGGTACGTCGGATACGGAAGCGACTCATCCTGCGACGCCACGATCCGCGTGAGCCAGGTGCGGGCGGCGCGATAGGAGCGCCCACCCTGATCTTCAGCGAGTTGCAGCGCCCTGCTCGCCGGAATGCCGATCGCGCCGAGCGGCTGCATGAGCTGATAGGAGAGCCCGTCCTCGTCGTCGAGCTTCACCTCCATGGCGTTCAGATCAGCGTCGGGAAAGCCAACGCGCAGCGTCGCACTCACGCCCTTCGAACGGAAATAGAAGTTGTACGTCTGGGCCTTCGCGATGCCGTGCGATTCCGCCGAGTAACGCGCCACTCCCGCGAGGAGCGGCGCGCCGGCCTCGACGCGCTCCGCCGCGGCGCGCGCCTGCGCCATCGCGTCCTCGAACGAGAGCTCCGTGCTGCGCGCCTCGGCGACCCCGAAGAAGGCGGCGCAGACGAGCGCGAATGCCGCGACACCGCGGCCGAGCGCGCCGAGAGCGCGCGGAGACAGCGACAGCCGCGAGAACGGATCGGTCGCTGCGCGCACGCCCTCGCCCAGCAGGTTGAAGATAAACACGGCCGCAGCGACGACGACGCCGGGGACGATCGCGACGTACTGATTGCTGAATGCGTACGCCTGCGCACCGGCGAGCATCTGGCCCCACTCGGGCGCGCGGTCGCGGACTGGAAGGATGATCTGATTGCGATCATCCAGCTGGAAGACGAAGCCAGAGATGAACACACCGAGGAAGCCGAGCTCCGCGAGTAGGAGGAGCGTCCCGCCGGCTTCGAGCGCGATGAGCCCGAACAGCTGCGGTGCAAGGCCGCGCATCACGTGCCGCGTGAGGATGCCCCGCGTCGCGCCTCCGATCGCGGTGGCCGCCTCGACATATGGAGCGCGCCGGATCCTTGCGACCTCACCACGCACGAACTGCGCGCCTTCCGCCCATCCGACGAGGCCAAGCGCGATAACGAATCCGAGGATGGCCTGCTCCCGCAGCAGGATGGCGATGAGCAACGCCAGCAGCAGCTGGGGCACGCCCGCGACCGCGTTGGTGATGAGCGTGAGCAGATCGTCGAGCGGGCCGCGGCGCCAGCCTGACATGAGCCCAAAGAGCAACGCGAGGGTGGTGCGCAGGAGCAGCGCGAGCAGCACGACGGTGAACGTCAGGCGCGCGCCCCAGAGGATCCGGGCGAGCTGGTCACGCCCGAGTGGATCCGTGCCGAGCAGGTAGTACGGGTCCGGCGGCGTGGGCGGCACCTTGAAAACGCCATCGGGGAAGAACAGCACCAGGCGCTGCGCCTGCGGGTCGCTCGCGGTCATCGAAGAGCCGAAGAGCGCGACGATCGCGAGCACGACGACGCCCAAGAGCCCAATGACCAGCGCGATATTGCTCGCGAACCGGCCGGCGTCGGACCGTGTCATCGCGCGCTCACCGCGATCGCTCGGCCTGCGATGCCGACACCCGCGCCGAGCAGCGCAAGCGCGACCGCGAAGACGAGCGCGATCGCCGATGCGAACGCGACGTTGCCGTTGGCCACAGCGAGGATGAATCCATATCCCGCCCCGTTCCAGGTGAACACGTACTCGACGATCGCGAGCGACGAGAGGCTCGTCTTCGCGCCGAGCACGAGGCCCGCGAGCAGCGCGGGCGCCGCGTTGCGCGCGACGTGGCGCACCGCGACGGGCATCGGGCCGAGACCCTTCGCGAGGGCGGTGGTCACATGCGGTGCGTGCCGCGCTTCATCCAACGCTGTCGCAGTTGTGCGGAAGATG
>JANMWW010000224.1:0-8384 GCA_031394155.1 Chloroflexota bacterium
ATCGACCTGGGTGGGACATCGATCCGCAGCGTCGTCGCGATGGTCGATGACGGGATCCCGACGATCATCTCGCGCGATGAGCGGCATACACCGCGAGAAGGCGCCGACGCGATCATTTCCGCGATCGTCGCGAGCGCGCGCGACGCGCTGCGCACCGCCGCCGTCCAGGCGAATGATGTGGTCGCCGCGGGATGCTCGTCGCCAGGTCCGCTCGATCACATCAGCGGGCGCGTCATCGAGACTCCCAACCTGGTCGGGTTCCGCGACATCGCGCTCGCCGATCGATTGTCGGACGCGCTCCGCACGCGCGTGTACCTCGATCGCGATACCTGCATGGCCGCGATCGCCGAAGGTCTCGTAGGCGCGGCGCGTGGCGCGAAGGACTTCGTCTACGTGACCGTGTCGACCGGTATCGGCGGCGGCATCGTGACCGACGGCCGCATGCTGCGCGGTGTGACGAACACCGCGGGCGAGATCGGCCATTGGCCCGTCGGATTCCAGCCGGACCCATCGCGTCCGGCGACCGACGATATGCCGCGATGTGGGTGTGGATCGTTCGGCTGCGTCGAAGCGTTCGCTGCCGGCGCGAAGCTCGCGGAACACTACGGCGTCAAGGACGCAACGGCGGTCTACGCGGCGGCCGAGAGCGGCGAGCCGCGCGCCGCCGGGCTCATCGTGCGCGCGGAGCGCGCGCTCGCGAACCTCGCCGTCGGTCTGGTGAACGTCCTCAATCCTTCGGTGATCGTCATCGGTGGAGCGATCGCCGAGCATCAGCCCGAGCACGTCCTCGAGCCGATGCGTCGCGCGGTCGCGGAGCGTGCGTTCGCTGCGCCCGCGTCCGTGGTACGGATCGTGCCCGCCGCACTCGGAGCGGACGTCGGCATGCTCGGCGCCGTGCTCGAGGCCCGCGAGCGCGCGAGCGGCAAGGGTGACTGGTTCCTTTAGGCTCGCTTAATCTCAAGCCTTCGGCTTGAGACGCGCTCAGGGCTGGAGGTTCTCGCGCCTCGCGGATAAACCGCTCGGCGCTCGTCTAATAGGGGGGTCAGTGATGGCAATTCGTATCGCGATCAATGGGTTCGGCCGCATCGGCCGCCAGTTCCTGAAGGCGGTGCTCGAACGTCATCCGGAGCTCGAGATCGTCGCGATCAACGACCTCGCGGACCCGAAGATGAACGCGCTGCTCTTCAAGCACGACTCCAACTACGGCACCTTCAAGGGCGACGTAAGCGCGACCGCGGATTCGATCCTGGTCGACGGTCGCACCATCAAGGTCCTTCAGGAGCGCGATCCCGCCAAGCTCCCGTGGAAGGACCTCGGCATCGACATCGTCATCGAGTCCACCGGCTTCTTCACCGATGGGACGAAGGCGAAGGCGCACCTCGATGCCGGTGCTCGCAAGGTCATCATCTCGGCTCCTGCGAAGAACGAGGACAAGACCATCGTCCTTGGCGTGAACGAGGAGACGTATGACCCCGAAACGCACAACATCATCAGCAACGCCTCGTGCACGACGAACGGCCTCGCACCCGTCGCCAAGGTCCTGAACGATTCCTTCGGTATCGAGAAGGGGTTCCTCACGACCATCCACAGCAAGACGCTCTCGCAGAAGCTCCTGGACACCGTCGCGAGCGACCCGCGCGATGCGCGCGCCGCGTCCGAGAACATCGTCCCGTCCGCGACGGGCGCCGCGAAGGCCGTCGCGCTCGTCATTCCCGACCTTGCGGGCAAGTTCACGGGCATGGCCTTCCGCGTGCCCACGCCGACGGTCTCGGTCGTCGACTTCACCGCGGTGCTCAAGCGCGAGGTCACCAAGGACGAGGTGAACGCCGCGTTCAGGAAGGCTTCCGAAGGCGACCTCAAGGGGATCATGGATTACACCGAGGAGCCGCTCGTCTCGATGGATTTCAAGGGTGACGCGCACTCGACGATCGTGAGCGCGATGGACACGATCGTCCTCGGCAACATGGTCAAGATCGTCTCCTGGTACGACAACGAGTGGGGCTACGCCTGCCGCCTCGCCGACATCACCCAGTTCGTCGCGTCGAAGCTGCGTGCGCCGGCCGCGAAGCCCGCGCGCGAAGCGACCGCGGCCGCCGGATCCCGCTAGAGCCTTGACCGCGTTCGCGAAGCGGACCATCCGGGACGTCGATCCGTCCGGGAAGAAGATCCTCGTGCGCGTCGACTTCAACGTGCCGCTTGAGAATGCCGGGGGAGGGGCCCCTGGGCGCGAAGCGACGGTCGCCGACGACACGCGTATCACCGCAGCGCTGCCGACGATCCGGTCGCTCATCGAACGCGGTGGAGCGCTTGCGCTTGCCTCGCATCTCGGACGGCCGAAGGGCGCGGACGCATCGCTTTCGCTCGCACCGGTTGCCGAACGCCTTTCATCACTGCTTGGCATCAAGGTGCCGCTGCTCTCAGATTGCGTGGGCTCCGAGGTTCGGGCCGCCGTCGCGAAGCTGCGTCCCGGCAGCGTCGTGCTTCTCGAGAACGTGCGCTTCCATGCCGAAGAAGAGAAGAATGATCCCGCGTTCGCGAAAGAGCTGGCGGCCGGCTTCGATCTCTACGTGAATGACGCCTTTGGCGCCGCGCATCGCGCGCACGCCTCGACCGAGGGCGTGGCGAAGCTCCTCCCCGCGTACGCCGGTCTCCTCATGGAGAAGGAGCTGGGCGCGCTGGGCGGTCTGCTCGGCGAACCGCGGCGGCCGTTCGTCGCGATCATCGGCGGTGCGAAGGTCTCCTCGAAGATCGACGTGCTGCAGGCGCTGGTGTCGAAGGTCGACACGCTCGCGGTCGGCGGGGGCATGGCCAACACGTTCCTCCTCGCGGCGGGTCGCAAGGTCGGGACGTCGCTCGTGGAGGCCGATCGCACCGCGGAGGCCGCGCGCATCATGAAGCAGCTCGAGAAGGAGAAGAAGCGTCTTCTCATTCCGGTCGACGTCCTTGCGGCAGCGAGCGTCGACGCCGACGGCGCGCAGCGCGCGATGACCTACGACGTGGGCGATGTGCCCGCGAGCATGGCCATCGTCGATATCGGACCGCGCACGATCGCTCAGTACCGCGACGCCATCCGCGAGGCGCGGACCGTCTTCTGGAATGGCCCGGTGGGCGTGTTCGAGATCGACGAGTTCGCGAACGGCACGCGGCAGGTCGCGGAGTTCATGGCGAACAATCCCGGCGCGACCACGGTGGTGGGCGGCGGCGAGTCGGTGCAGGCCGTGATGAAGGCGGGTCTGGCCGGCAAGATGACCCACGTGTCCACCGGAGGAGGCGCCTCGCTCGAGCTGATCGAAGGGAAGACACTTCCCGGCGTGGAGGCCATCCCGAATGCCTGATACGACCATCGAGCTGCTGCGCGCTCGCGAGATCATCGACAGCCGCGGCGATCCCACCATCGCCGTCGACGTGCTGCTCGCGGACGGCTCGCGCGGCACCGCGATGGTCCCGTCCGGCGCTTCGACCGGGGCGCACGAGGCGGTCGAGCTGCGCGACGGCGAGAAGGACCGGTACCGCGGCAAAGGCGTGCGCAAAGCCGTGAACAACGTCGACGATCTCATCGCGCCCGAGCTCATCGGCGAAGACGCCGCCGATCAGAGCGCCATCGACCGCATCCTGCTGGAGCTCGACGGCACCGAGAACAAGTCGAAGCTCGGCGCGAACGCGATGCTTGGCGTGTCGCTGGCCTGCGCGCGGGCCGCGTCGAATGCCGCGGGCCTTCCGCTGTACCGCTACCTCGGCGGTCCGCTCGCGCGCACCTTGCCGGTGCCGATGATGAACGTGCTCAACGGCGGCAAGCACGCCACCGAGTCAGCCGACATGCAGGAGTACATGATCGTCCCGATCGGCGCGGACTCGTTCCGCGAAGCGGTGCGCGCCGGCTCGGAGGTCTTTCACGCGCTGAAGGACATCCTTCACGACAGGGGCATGGGCACGGGAGTGGGGGACGAGGGCGGCTTCGCACCCTCGGGACTCAAGGACAACGAGGAGCCGATCCGCCTGATCATGCAGGCCATCGAGAAGGCCGGCTATCGACCAGGCGACGACGTCGCCATCGCGCTCGATCCGGCGTCGACCGAGCTCTTCCACCACGGCACCTACACGCTGGCGCGCGAGGATCGAAAGCTTCGCGCCGCCGAGATGATCGAGCTGTACGTCGACTGGCGCGAGCGCTACCCCATCGTGTCGATCGAGGACGGCCTGGCCGAGGACGACTGGGATGGCTGGTCCGCGCTCACGAAGAAGCTCGGCGATACGGTGCAGCTCGTCGGCGACGACCTGTTCGTCACGAACGTCGAGCGCATCCGTCGTGGTGTGACGCAGAACATCGCGAACGCGGTGCTCATCAAGCTCAATCAGATCGGCACGCTCTCCGAGACGATCGAGGCGATCGAGCTCGCACATCGCTCGGGCTACGCCTCGGTGATCAGCCACCGCTCCGGGGAGACAGAGGACACGACCATCGCCGACCTCGTCGTCGCGCTGAACACCGGTCAGATCAAGACTGGATCGCTGTCACGCAGCGAGCGCGTCGCGAAGTACAACCGGCTGATGGAGATCGAGATCGAGCTGCAGGACGCCGCGCGCTATCCCGGTCGCGACGCGTACCCGCGCTTCCGCCGCTGATCCCTGCCGCTCACAGCATGAGCGACGACGGTGATCCCTCGCGTAGGGAATCCGCGATACGGAGCAGTTCTTCCACGGGCAGCAGTCCTATGATCACGACGAGCGTCTGACCGATGCGCGCGTGGACCACGGCGGCGCCGCTGTCTGCGACGCGCCCGGTCCGCCACTTTGCGGCGCCTGTGATCTGGCTGTCTTCCTGATATCGACCGACGACCTCACCTACCGTCGCGTCGCCCCGCGTACTCTCCCAAATGACCAGTTCTTCGCCGGACGAGAGTGAGAACCGCAACTCGAAGTCGCTGCCCGCGCCCTTCGGCCCGAACTTCATGAATAGATGCTGGCCCCCGGCCGGAAAGTACGAAGGCAGGTACAAGATGTCCGGCGCACGAAGCGGCCCGCCGTCGACGAATAGATAGGCCGAACGGGCTGTGGACTGTCCCGATAAGACCGTGGCCATCACCAGGCCGCCGACCACGAGCGCGAGTAGCGGACGTCGGAGAGTCACCGTGCGCGCTGGCCCTTCATGCCGCCGACGATCAGCGGCGCTTGGCCCGCTTCGTTGCGGTCTTCTTCGCGGCGGTCTTGCGGCCGCGCGTCGCGGTCTGCTTCTTCGCGCTCGCGCTGGTACGCGAGCTCGCGGTCTTCGCGCGCGGACGTGCGGTCCGTGACGACTGAGCCCGAGTCGAGGCGTCCGTGCTTGCCGCGCCTGCGCGCTGGTTCGCCTTCAGCAGCCCGACCGTGTTGCCGGCCGGGTCGCTGAACATCCCGATCGTCGTTTCAGGAGTGACGGCCATGATCGGCATGAGCATCGTCGCGCCGTTCGCGATGGCCTTGTCGAGGAGCTTCTGCGGGTCGGCGGCTTCGATGTAGACGGTCACGCGCGCGGGTCCACCCTGACCAAGTCCGCCGCCGATGCCCGGCGCATGGTCGGTGAGCATGCTGTAGAAGCCCATCTCTTCGCCCGTCGGAGGCGTCATGGTCCACCCGAAGGTGTCGCGGTAGAACTTCTGGATCGCTTTCGCGTCGGGACCCATGATCTCGAACCACGTCACAGGATTCGCCATGTCGCTCTCCCCCACTGTCGCGCGGCCCGGTCCTAGGCCTTCTTCTTGGACGCCTTGTTCGCGCGCTTCGCGATGCGGCTTCGCCCGCGGCGCGCTGCATTCTTGTGGATCGCACCGCGTTTTGCGGCGCGATCGAGGATGCTCGATGCCTCTGCGACGGCCGTCTCGGCGGCCTCGCCGCCCTTTTCGATCGCGTCGCGCGCGACCTTCACCGCGGTGCGTGCGGCCGAGCGGGCGAGCGTTTTGATCGCGGTGCGCCGCGGCATCTGGCGGATGCGCTTGAGGGCGGCGCGTTTCTTCTTCTTGGTGGCCATGCGCTCCGAACGATAACGGAATCCCTCGCCCCATACTTGCGCCAGTGCCGATGTCCGTCGCCCGCGCGTCCATCGTGATGATCGGCGCGCTCATCGCCAGCCGCATCCTCGGCTGGTTGCGCCTCTCGGTCATCGGCGCGACCTTCGGCGCCACCCCGCAGCTCGACGCATTCATGGCCGCGTTCAAGATCCCGAACGCCCTGTTCGAGCTCCTCGTGGCGGGCGCGCTCGCGTCGGCCTTCATTCCCGTGTTCGCCGGCTATCTCGCGAAGGAGCGCGAGAAAGAGGCGTGGCACGTCGCCTCGAGCGTCATGAACGTCCTGATCCTCTCGCTCATGGGGCTGTCCGCGGTGATGTGGGTCGCGGCTCCCTGGCTGGTGCCGACCTTCGTCGCTCCCGGCTTCAAGGACGATCCCGCGCAGCTCGAGCTCACCATCCACCTCACCCGCATCATGCTGTTGAGCCCCATCTTCATGGGCCTCTCTGCGCTCGTGACCGGGGTGCTTCAGTCGTACCGGCAGTTCCTCGCGGGTGCGATCGCGCCGCTCGTCTACAACGGGGTCCAGATCCTCTTCGCGCTGTTCCTCGCGCCCTTTCTCAAGATCGACGCGCTGGCCTACGGCGTGGTCGCCGGCGCGGCGATGATGTTCCTGGTCCAGATCCCGGAGCTCACCTTCCGGCGCACGAAGTACGAGCTCACCCTCGATCTGGGCCACGCCGGCGTGCGCGAGGTCTTCCTGCTCGCGGGCCCGCGCACCCTGGGTCTCGGCGCGGTGCAGATCGTGTTCTTCGTCGACACGTATCTCGCGTCCTTCATGCCGACGGGCTCGCTCACCGCGCTCACCTACGCATTCCAGCTGATGCTGCTGCCGCTCGGCGTGTTCTCGATCGCGATCAGCGCCGCGATCTTCCCGACGCTCTCGCACTACGCGTCACTCGGTCAGGCCGCGAAGATGCGCGACACGCTGCAGCAGGGGATCCGCTGGATCCTCTTCCTCACACTGCCGACGGCCATCGTCATGGTCGTGTTGCGCCGTCCGATCGTGACCCTGCTCTTCCAATACGGCGCCTTCGGGCCTGAGGCGCGCGAGCTGGTGCAGGCCACCTTCCTGTATTACGCGCTCGGACTCGTAGGTCACGCGCTCGTGCAGATCCTGGCGCGCGCGTACTACGCAACGCGCGATACGACGACGCCTGTCGCGCTCACGCTCGTCTCGATCGGGATCAACGTGATCCTGTCAGTGACGCTGGCGCCGCTCATGGGCATCAACGGCCTGGCGCTCGCGAACTCCGTCGCCACGCTCGCCGAGGCGGCGTTGCTGCTCGCGTTCCTCGCGCCGCGCGCGCGCCTGCGCCTTGTGGGGCTGGGCTACGCCACGCTCAAGCAGATCACCGCCGCACTCTTCATGGGCGTCGGGATGTTCCTCTTCATCCGCGTCACGAACATCCCGTTCGATCTCGTCATCGAGCCGTCAAAGCCCGTCCTGCTCCTCCAGACGCTGCTCGCGACCGCAGTCGGCGGGGTCGTGTATGTGGCGTCGGCGTATCTCCTGCGCATCAACGAGCTTCAGGAAGTGCTCGGATATCTGCGGGGCCGCTTCCGCCGCGCGGCCGCGTCCTAGCTCGCTACCACTCTTCGGACAGGATCTGGAGATACGCGCGATCCCCGAGCGCGGTCAGCCGCTTCTCTGCGTCGGCCCGGTCGTTCTCGCGATGGGTCGCGAGCGCCAGGAGCGCCGCCGCTCGCGCTGCGTCCGCGACGAGACCTCCTTCATCGAGCGCCGTGATCGCTTCGGCCAGTGCAGCAGAACCGCTGTTCACGGCTCGCGCGACCGCGATGCGGAGCTTCAGGAGCGGGGGATCGTTCAGCGCCTGGTGTTCGAGCACGCGCAGGTCGTCCTCAGTGATGCGGTCACGGTGATCGAAAAGCAGGCGCGAGACGACCTCGGCCTTGCGATCGCGGGTGGACCCCTCTGCCGCCAGGTACGCGTGAGCCGCCGCGGTATCGGAATCCAACACCGCCCGGAAGAGCAGGCGGCCCACGGAGCCGGACGGCAGGCTCTCGATGTCGGCGATGGCCGCAAGCAAGCTTCGGTAGCGTGCGACCCGTGTCGTGTCGAGTCGGGCGCTGGCGATGCGCAGGCCCGCGAGCCAGCCCGGTGTAGTGAACCGGCCGATGACCTGCCCGAACTCTTCGCGGAGTGACACGAGCACTTCGACCATGGCGAGCGCCTCGTCCCAGCGGCCGGAGAGCATCGCGCCCAGAGCCGCCCATGCGCCGGCGTGGGAGAACATCGAGCGCGGCTCGCCGGGACGCATCGAGCGCTGGAAATCCGCGGATGCCCGCAGCGCGTCATCGTATTGGCCGAGGTACACGAGATCC
>JANMWW010000267.1:0-3336 GCA_031394155.1 Chloroflexota bacterium
GGTGCTCGCGGGCGTCGGCGGTGCCTTCGGCGCGCGCGAGGACGTCACGCTCCAGATCCACCTGTGCCTGCTGGCGCTCGCCGCGCAGAAGCCGGTCCGCATGGTCTACGGACGCGAAGAGTCCTTCTACGGACACGTGCACCGTCATCCTGCGCGCATGTGGTACGCGCACGGCGCGAAGCGCGACGGGACGCTGGTCTTCGTCAAAGCCACGATCGTGCTGGACGGTGGTGCCTATGCGTCGTCAAGCCCGGCTGTTGTCGCGAACGCCGCGTGCTTCGGTGCCGGACCGTATCGGGTGCCGAACGCGCTGATCCATTCGGTCGGCGCGTACACCGACAACCCGCCCACCGGCGCGATGCGCGGCTTTGGCGCCGTGCAGACGTGCTTTGCGTACGAATCGCAGATGGACAAGCTCGCGGCGGCGCTCGGGATGGATCCCATCGCACTACGCGCAAAGAACGCGCTCGTCGATGGTGACGTGATCATCACCAGCCAGCCGGTCGAGGGCAGTGAGCCCGTCGCGAACCTGATCGATCGCTGCGCGGCGCTGCCGATGCCGGGGGCGCCAGACGCGAGCGATCCTGTCGCGATGCCGGGTGGCGTGGGCAACATCACGCGCGGCGAAGGCGTGCGGCGCGGTGTGGGCTTCGCGGCGGGTTTCAAGAACGTCTGCTACTCGCACGGGTTCGACGATTTCAGCACGGCACGGGTGCGTCTCGTGCGTGAGCACGGCGAACCGGTCGCATACGTGCTCACGGCGGCGGCCGAGGTGGGGCAGGGCATCGTGCAGGTCTGCGAGCAGATCGCGCGCACGGAGCTCGGCGTGCAGCGGGTCATCGTCGAGACGCCGAGCACCGAGATCGACTCCGCGGGCTCATCCTCCGCGTCGCGCCAGACGTGGATGACGGGCGGCGCGGTCCTGGCCGCGTGCCGCGAGGTGAAGACCGAGCTCCTCCGCCGGGCGACGACCCGTAAGCGATCGCCCGCGGACATCGACGTTGCGGATCTGCTTGAAGAGCCGATCGAACGTGTCGTCAAGCATCGCCACCGTTCGACCGAGTCGCTCGACCCGCTCACGCAGAACCATGGACATGTCGCCTTCCTCTTCGCGGCGCATCGCGCCACCGTGGACGTCGATGTGGAGACCGGTCTGGTGAAGGTCGTGCAGGTCGCGACGACGCAGGACGTGGGCAAGGCCATCAATCCGGTGGCGGTCGTCGGCCAGCTCGAGGGTGGCATCGCGCAGGGCCTGGGGCTCGCCTTGATGGAAGAGCTCCAGCTTCGCGACGGCAAGATCCGCAACGCGTCGTTCACGGACTACCTGTTGCCGACGATGCTCGATATGCCGCCGGTCATCTGCGATCTGGTCGAGCATCCGCACCCTGACGCGCCGTATGGCGCCAAGGGCGTCGGCGAGCCGCCGACGATCTCGAGCACTCCGGCCATCGTCGCGGCGATCCGCGCGGCGACGGGTCGCGAGCTCAATCGCGTGCCGGTGCGTCCCGACGACATCGTCTTCGGTACTGTTGCGCGCTCGGGCTGGCGGATCGCCGCGGGGGAGGACCCTCGGGTCGCTAGACGCTGAGCTCGGCGGCCGCTCGCGCGATCGGGATCGTGAACGTGAACGTGCTACCGCGACCGAGCTCGCTCTCCACCCAGATCTGCCCGCCATGCAGCTCGACGAGCTTCTTCGACAGGGCGAGCCCGAGGCCGGTGCCCTCTTCGGACGCCCTGCCATTCCGTGCCTGCTCGAATTCCTGGAAGATCCGCGCCTGGTCTGCCGGTGCGATCCCGACACCCGTGTCGGAAACCGCGATGACGATGTCGCCGTCGCGCTGACCGGCGCTCGTGGTGACCTGCCCTCCTGCGGGAGTGAATTTCACCGCGTTCGTGAGCAGATTGACGACGATCTGCCGCAGCTTGCGTCCATCCGCCTGGATCAGGGGCAGCTCCGCCGCCACGACCGAGTCGAGAGCGATCCCGTGGCTTGCGGCGCGCTCGCGCACCAGCGTGAGACCGGTCGCTATGGTGTCGGCGACAGACACGGCGGCGATGTCGAGCTCCAGCCTGCCCGCCTCGACCTTGCTGAGGTCGAGCAGATCGTTGATCAACGCCAGCTGATGCGCCCCAGAGCCACGAATGTCGCTCAGGTAGTCACGTTGTTTCTCGTTCAGTCCGCCGAAGATGCCCTGCAGCAGGACGTCGGAGAATCCGATGATCGCGTTGAGTGGAGTGCGAAGCTCGTGGCTCATGTTCGCGAGGAAGCTCGATTTCGCAGCGCTCGCTGCGGCGAGTTGCTGATTCGCGTCGGCAAGCTCGCCTCGCTGACGCCTGACCTGCACCGCACTTCGCGCGGACACATACGCCGCGCCAATGAGAAGGGCGAGCAGCACCACTCGAAGGACGCCTTGCTGCAGCAGGGCCGCTACGAGGTCGCTCTCTGAGGCGGTGACCCCTTGCGCCACGATGACTCGCCAGCCCACGTCGGGGAGGACCGCCGACCCGATCATGCGCGGCCCGCCCCCGAAGGGGTCGAGGCCGTCGAAGCTCGTTGTCGCGCTCTTGCGCGCCTCCGCGATCGCGGGCTGACCCGACAGATCGGTGAACGCCGCGGTGTCCCGAGCGAACGCGCGCGACTTGCGCAGCACGAGCCGGCCCGCGCCATCCACGAGGTAGAGCTCATCCGCCGAAGGAAGCACCTCCTGGAGCGTCTTTGCAACGAGCCTCGTAGGCAATAGGTCTACCAGCACATACGCCGGGGCGCCGTTGCGCGCGCGGTCGACGTATGCGATGAGCTCGAACACCATGTTGTTCTGACCCACGTTCTGCGAGCTGAGAAAGGGCCGGGCGAGCGGCGTCGGGTCGAAGGGCTCCGAGATCGCTACCGGCAAGGCCTTGGTCGCGAGGCCCCAGGCGGGATGGTCTCTGATCGTTCGCCCCAAAGTCGCAGTACCGGAGTCGGCGATGATCGTGCCATCGGCATCGGTCACCACGATGGCGCCAACGAGCACGTCTCCGACATAACTGCGCGAGGCGGCATTGCCGGGCAGAACTCCGGGGAACGCCTGGAGCGTCAGCGTCGCAAGCTGCGCCTCGACGCTCGACAGATCGTTCCGCTGGAGGGCGTCGATCAGCGCTGTCGGCTTGCCTGACACGGGACGGTTCACCACGACGGCGAACTGGTCGCGAATCGTGGCGATGGCTTGATTCAGGTTTGTCGCGGCCTGCAAAGCCAGAGCCTTCGCGAGGAGCAGCTGATCCGCGTGGACCCGTGCGCGTGAATCCTGCGCCGACAACTCGCCGAGCATGGCGATCGGCAACGCCACCAAGAGT
>JANMWW010000298.1:0-5607 GCA_031394155.1 Chloroflexota bacterium
GCAGAAGCTCGATGCCGTCGGGCTGACGCCGGCCCAATGCAAGAGCACGGTCGCGTTCGTCGATGCTGACCACGGCTATGTTCCCGCGTGGGACGAGGTGGGTGCGCCGAAGATCTACCGGACCATTGACGGTGGACAGACCTGGACGCCGTCGTCGCCGCTCGCCGACCCTCCGGGTTTTGTCACGGGCCCGGGCGGCAAGACGCTCCGGCCGGGCACGGTCGCTGACTTCGGCAGCGTGCTGTATGCGGACGCGATCGGGTTCAACGACGCCTCGCGCTTCTACGTGTATCGCTCTACGGATCGCGGCGCGACCTGGTCGTTCGCATCGGCCGCGCCGGAGCAGGGTGTCGGCGTGACGTTCGTGACGTCAACGCGCTGGCTCCAGATCATCGCACCGAGCGCCTCCCAAGAAACGACGAACGCGGGCGCGTCCTGGCACGCCTTCGCCTCGGATTACCAGCAGGCGGCCCCGATCGCGCCGCAGATGGTGTTCGGTGACGCGAACATCGGCTACGCCACGGTGCGCGCCGGCCTCTCGCGCACGACCGATGGTGGCGCGCACTGGACCGCGCTGAAGACGCCGGGGACCTAGCGCCCGATCAGGATGGAGATGCTGTCCTGAGGGTGGAACGCGCCGCTGGTCGCGAGAACGACCACAAGAAGTAGGACGAGCAGCATCGAGGTCGCCGCGATCATTCCGGGGACGCTACTGGAGCTTTGCATCCATCCTCCCACGCCGCTCAGTGCCTTGCAGTCGCCGTGCCGTGCGACAAGCAAGAGAGCTCATCAGTGCGCGCGTAGAGTTGGTTTCAGCGAAAACGCGGGGAGAATTCACGATGAATGCGCTCGAAGCGGTCCAGCGATCGCGCGAGGCGATCACCGTCCGTCGTGTATACGGCGACCCGTATCAGGAGCAAGGCGTCACGGTCATCCCGGCGGCCGCGGTGATGGGTGCAGGCGGCGGGGGCGGCGACACAGCCGGGAACGGCGGGACCGGGTTCGGCCTGTCCGCACGCCCGGTCGGCGCGTTCGTCATCAAAGACGGCGATGTGCAGTGGCGTCCGGCGCTCGACCTCGGCCGCGTCATCTTCATGGGTCAGATCGTCGCGATCGTGGCGCTCCTGACGACGAGGTCTATCGCGAAAGCCTTCGCGAAGCGGAAGTGATCTAGGTCGCGCGCTGGCAGAGGCTGAGGAACTCCGCGCGCAGCGAGCGATCTGCCTTGTAGCGGCCGTGCCATGCGGTCGTGCTGCGGCCACCGGGCTCTTCGATCAGCCGCGGGCCGGCGCACTCGTGCGATGTTCGGATGACGGACGCGATACCCGCGGGGCGCACCACGACTTCGAGCATGGACGCGATCTGCTGCTCGATGCTCGTCTCGCCGTGACGCGCGGCCTGCTTCACCATCTGGCGCAGGGCCGACGGGCCGATGCGCTCGGAGGTCGGCACGTAGCCGATGTAGGCCTTGCCGAAGAACGGCATGCCGTGACGCTCGCAGTGCGCGACGAACGTGATCGGTCCGTGCACGATCTGCTCGAGCGGAGGGGCCTCGCGTGAGGCGATCTGGGCGACTGCGAGCGTCATAAGGCGGGACTAATGCAGTCGGTGTGCCCCGGCGACGATCGGTCGCACCTCAGGCCAGCGGGAGAGTAGACAACTGCTCGGCTGCTCGCCGCCGGTCGATCGCCCAGCTGGAGCCGGACCGCCTCTTGGCGATCTCCTTCACCTCGGTCGCGGCGCGGGACACCGCGATCGCGTCGGCAAAGCGTTCGCTCGTCACCGGGACGATCCCCAGGGAAACGCTCACGAATGGCAGCTGATGGTCGATGCCCTTGCGGTCGGCGCTCACGATGTAGTGGCGGTCGCGATCCTGGCGGTCGTAGACGGTGGGGGCCAGCGCGTCGAATTCGCGGACCACCGTTCGCGCCGTTTCCTCAGCGATGTCTTCGCGGACCAGGAGGACGAAGTCATCACCGCCGACATGACCGAGGAATGTGTCCGGGCCGAGGCGCTCCGCCACCGAGATCAGAAGCCGCGCGAGTAGGACGATGAGCTCGTCACCGCGGGTGAAGCCGTAGTGGTCGTTGAAGTCCTTGAAGCGATCGAGGTCGCAGTACAGGCACGCCGCGCCGCCTTTCGCCAATGCGCTCACCAGCGCGGTGGAGATCGCGAGGTTCCCCGGCAGACCGGAGAGCGGATTGAGCGCCCGGAGCTCCGCCGAGCGGCGTACGGCGTTCGTGATGCGGGCGACGAGCTCATCTGTGTCGAACGGCTTGCTGAGGTAATCGTCGGCGCCATCGAGGATCTGCCGTGCCTTTTGTCCGGTCGTCCGCTGCCCGCTCACGAAGATGACCGGGACATATCGCGTCGCGAGCTCGCTCCGCAGCGCGTGATAGACCTCGTCTCCCGACGCGTAGGGCATGACCGCGTCGAGCACGATCGCATCAGGTGGCGACGCGCGGGCCAGACGCAGGGCCTCGACCCCATCCCGCGCGGGCACGCACTCGTACCCGGCGTCGGTGACCGCTTCGGTGATCACGCGTCTGGTGGCGTCATCGTCGTCCGCGACGAGTACGCGCTTGCTCACGATCTTTGGATAGTCCTCTCGCGTGCGCGCGTGGCAATGACTAGACCGTCCTATCGGCCACAGGACTTCATGGCTCGGTTGATTGCTCTGTGGGCAAGGAGGGATTCGAACCCTCACGCTCTTTCGAGCACCGGCTTCTAAGGCCGACGCGTCTTCCGGTTCCGCCACTCGCCCGCGACAAGCCTAAAGGGCTATGAGCCCGCCGCCGCCGCGACCGCCGTCATCTGATCGTCGAGGCGCGTGCGCACGACCTCGGGTGAGCGCCGCTCGTGGCGGCCGCGGATGATCGAGATCTGGCGCACGTAGGCCTGCGCGTCCGTCTCGGGCTGCCCCAGCGCCCGCAGTGTCTTGTCCACCTGCTGGGTGTGCTCGACCAGATGCGCCGCGAAACGGTGCAGCCGGAAGCGCACATCGACGGCGAAGGGGGTGTCGGTGGCCGACCACTGCGACGGCCGCGAGAGGCGGTCGGCGTCCGTGCCGACGAGCGTCGCGTCGGTCTCGGCGCGGCGGCGCGCGAGCGCGGCGACGATCGCGGCCGCGTCGCCGACCGTGTCGGCGGGATCGGTCTTCGGCCGGCGCTCCGCGGGCAGCGTGAGCGGCTCGCCGTCGTGGCGGAGCAGCGCGTGCTGGGTGTTCGCGCGGTACGAGCGCTCGACCTGGATCGCGTGCTCCATCGCCTTGCGGATCGACCACTCGCCCGGTGCTGGTTCGCGATCGAGGAGCACATCAGGCACTGACAGCAGCAGGCCGCGCAGATCGCCAAAGGCGCGCTGCGCCAGCACCAGGATGCGGTCGGCGTCATTCGTGGGCGTGGATGCGCTCACGAGCGCGTCCTGCTCCTCCATCAAGAGGAAGAAGAAGGCGTTGCGCAGATCGGCCAGGCCTTTGCCGGGCCAGGCCCAGGCACGCTCGAGGTCCGTGTCCGAGAGCCGGGCCAGGCGCCGGAGCGCGCCGTCGAACGCGACTACTTGGCTCGTGCTTCGATACCCGAAAGGCGCTCGATCACCTTGAGCAGCGCGTGATTCCCGTCACGTCCTTCACCCGCGGCCTGCAACGCGTTGTAGAGGTGATGTGCGAGCGACACGCCCGGCAGCGAGAGGTGCGCGACGTCCGCATCGCCGAGCACGAGGCGCAGATCCTTCTGCTGCAGGTCGACCGTGAAGCCTGGGCGAAAGTCGCCCGCGAGCATCTTCGGCGCGTAGTTCTGCATCGCCCACGATGAACCCGCGCCGCCCGCGATGACCTGGCGCGTCTTCTCGAGGTCGATGCCCTGGGACGCCGCGAACACGAGCGCCTCCGCCACGCCGAGGTTGTTGAGCGCGACGGCGACCTGGTTCGCGAGCTTGCACGCCTGGCCCGCGCCGTGATCGCCGATGTGGACGATGGTCTTGCCGAGCGCTTCGAACAGCGGCTTCGCGCGCTCCACGTCGGCCGCATCGCCGCCGATCATGATCGAGAGCCGCGCCTCGATCGCGCCGATCTCGCCGCCCGACACCGGAGCGTCGAGCGTGTGGAATGGGCGCGTGTTCTTCGCGGCACGCTCCGCGAACTCCTTCGTGCGTGCCGGCGAGATCGTGCTCATGTCGATGGCCAGGAGACCGTCGTGCGCGCCGGCAGCGACCCCGTCCTTCCCGAAAAGGACTCCCTCGACGTCGGGGGAGTCGACGACCATGGTCACGACGATGTCCGAACGCTCGGCCACTTCCCGCGGGGTCTTCACAACCGTGATGTCGTCCTTCGCCAGCGCCTCGGCGCGCGCCGGCGTGCGGTTCGTGACCGTGACCTCGAAGCCGGCCTTGCGCGCGTTGCGCGCCATCGGCGCGCCCATGATCCCTGTCCCGACGAAGCCGATCCGCTCGCGACGCTGGCTCACCCGCTAGTCCTCGAGATCGTCATCGTCGCCGGGGTCACCATCAGCGCCGTGGCCCTGACCGTTGTGCTCGTGGCCGGCGTGTCCGTTCTCGTCGCGCTTCACGAAGACGGTGCGAGCGTCGTCACCCTGCGTCACGAGGTACGTGTCGGTGTCGGTCTCGCCCACGTTCACCGACGCGATGAGCATGTCGTCGGTCACATGGAGGAAGCCATGCGCCCGCTGCAGCTCGTTGGCGATGGCCTCCGAGAGTGTCTCTTCCTCATACGATTCCGTAAGGAGCGCGCGCGCCTTCTTGACGAGTGCGAAGAAATCATCGGGGTCGAACCGTTGTTCGTGGCCCAGGAGGACGGCCGTCCCGACGTCCTCGTCACCCTCGTGGATCTCGTAGAAGTACATCGGTTTAGACTATCCCTACTCCATGGCAGACACCCCTACGACCACCACGCCTCTGCACGCGACGGAGCGCTCGTTCACTCATTCGGTGACGCGCGAGCCCGGCGCGCGCGCGGTCATGGACGTCGAAGTCAACGCCGAGCGTCTGGTGAGGCAGGTCGATCGCGTCTTCGAGAAGCACAACCAGCGCGCGAAGATCGCGGGGTTCCGTCCCGGCAAGGCACCGCGCGCGATGTACGAGCGTCAGTACGGCAGCGAGCATCTGCTCGCCGAGGCCGCCGACGATGTCATCGACGAGACGTACCGCGATGTCGTCGGTCTCGAGGATCTGACCCCGATCGACACCCCGAGTGTCGAGGTCACGCAGCTCGAGGCCGGCAAACCGCTCAAGTACCGCGCCACCGTCGTGGTGAAGCCTGAGGTCGCGCTGGGCGACTACGCGGCGCACGGCGCGACGGTCGAGCCGACGCCGCCCAGCGAGGACGAGATCGAGAAGACGATCGACGCGATGCGCGAAACCCACGCCCAGCTGAAGCCCGTGGATCGCGCCGCGAAAGCGGGTGACATCGTGACGGTCGACATCGATCTCACCGTCGACGGCAAGGCACTTCCGCCCTTCGCGCGGAACGCACACGTCGAGGCGGGTCGCGAGTCCCAGACCATCAAAGGCCTCGGCGACGCTTTTGTCGGGCTCACGGTCGGCGAGGAGAAGAAGATCGACCTTCCGTTCGCGGACGCGGAGACGGTCGAC
>JANMWW010000315.1:0-2978 GCA_031394155.1 Chloroflexota bacterium
ATCCTGCGATCCGGCCTCTACGCCCTCACCGCCCTCGGCCTCGCGATCTCGCTCGGCGTGATCGGCGTCGTGAACTTCGCGCACGGCGAGTTCGTGATGCTCGGCGCTTACATCGGCTTCTGGCTTTACATGCTCCTCTCCGGACCGCTCGACCTCGGTCCGGCGGTCAGCCCTCTCGTCATCCTCATCGGCATCCCGCTGTCGGGCATCGCGCTCTATCTTGTGGCGACCGGCATCTACCGGCTCACGCTGCGGCCGGTGCTGCGCCAGCCCGAGCTCAATCAGATGCTCCTGACGTTCGGGCTTTCGATCCTCGTGGTGAACGCCACGAGCATCACGCTCACCCCACAGGCGAAGGACGCGAACCTCGATTGGCGCTTCGATGTGATGGACCTCGGCTTCGCGAGCGTGACCTTCGCGCGGCTGGCGGTCTTCGCGGTCTGCATCGCGCTCGTGCTGGTCACCTATCTACTGCTCCAACGGAGCCGCCTGGGCAAGCAGATGCGGGCCGTCGCGCAGAACCGCCTCGGCGCGCAGCTCGTCGGCATACATGTCGACCGCGTGTACGAGATCGCGTTCGGGATGTCGGCCGCGCTCGCGGCAGCTGCGGGCGTGATGCTCGTGTTCCAGACGCAGGTCAGCCCGTTCCTTGGCCTGAGCACGCTGCTCAAGGCGTTCTCGATCGTCGTGCTCGCCGGCCTCGGCAATCTCACCGGCGTGCTTTGGGCAAGCCTGCTGCTCGGGCTCGCGGAGCAGCTCGTGTCGCAGTACGTCCCGGGTGGATCCGCGCTGCGGGACGGGCTCTTCTTCGTGATCATCTTCGTCGTCCTGCTCGCACGACCCGGGGGCCTGCGTCGATGAAGCGGGACCTTGTTGGCTGGGGAATCTTCCTGGCCGTCGTGGCAGCGGTGCCGTGGACCTTCGTCGGCAGCGACCGCTATCTCATGTTCCTCGCCAACGTGATGCTGATGTTCATGGTGATGGCGCTGTCGTGGGACGTCGTCGCGCGCACCGGCCAGCTCTCGCTCGCACACGGCGCGTTCTTCGGCCTCGGCGCCTACAGCGTGGCGATCGCGTTCAAGCTCTGGGCACTGCCCCCGCTCGCCGGCCTCGTGGTCGCGGCGATCGTCGGCGGCGTGATCGCGCTCGTGCTCGGCCTCGTGACCCTGCGTCTGCGCGGCATCTATTTCGCGATCGCAACGCTCGCGTTCGCGGAAGTGTGGCGCACCGTCGCGCTGCAGGTGCCGGATCTCAGCGGCGGGACCGTCGGCATCGCGATGCCCCCCCTCTTCGGAGGCGACCGCATCGCGTCGTACTACGTCATCGGCGGGATCTTCGTCATTTCTCTCGGCCTGTCGCTCGCGGTGCGGTGGTCGCGCTGGAATTACGCCGTCACAGCTGTGCGCGCGAACGAGACCGTTGCGCGAGTCATGGGCCTCGACGTCGTACGCGTGAAGGTCGGAATGTTCGCGGCGTCGGCGACCTGCGCCGCGCTCGCAGGCGCGTTCTACATGCCCTTCATCACGCACACCGATCCGTTCGACGCCTTCGACATCGGCCGTTCGGTGTCATCGCTGGTCTTCCCCATCTTCGGTGGCCTGTACAGCTCGGCCGGACCGGTGATCGGCACGCTCGTGATGCGTTCGCTCGAGGAGTACCTGCGCGTGACCCCTCCGTGGAAGGACGGCTATCAGGTCATCTACGGACTGGTGATCGTCGTCGCGGTCCTCTTTCTGCCGCGCGGCATGCTCGGGCTCGCTCAGCGCTACGCCGGGAGGCTGCCGTGGCGCTCCTCGAGGTAACCGGCCTCGTGCGGCGCTTTCGCGGGCTCGCGGCGGTGGACGATCTCTCGTTCAGCGTCGATGAGGGCAAGACGCTCGCGATCATCGGACCGAACGGCGCTGGAAAGACGACGACGTTCAATCTGATCTCCGGCCTGCTGGCCCCCAACGGCGGGACGATCCGCCTTCGCGGCGCGGACGTCACTCGTGCGTCCGCGCATACGCGGACGCACGCCGGTCTGGGGCGCACCTTCCAGGTGGTTCAGCCATTCCACGATCTCGACGTGCGCGGCAACGTGATGGTCGGCGCGCTTTTCGGCTCGAGCCGCTCGGGCGGTCTCGCCGCTGCGCGTGCGGAGGCCGAGCGCCTGTGCGCCTTCGTCGGTCTGGGCGATCACCTCCACCGCGCGGTGGCATCACTGACCCTCGCGGACCGCAAGCGGTTGGAGCTCGCACGCGCGCTCGCGACAAAGCCGGCCCTTCTGCTGCTGGACGAAGTGATGGAAGGACTTACACCGGTAGAGGAGCGTGACGCGGTCGCCCTTCTCGGTCGCATCCGTGCGGAAGGCGTGACGTTGCTGCTCATCGAACACGTTATGAGCACGGTGCGCGATCTCTCCGATCACGTCGTGGTCATGGATTACGGGAAGAAGCTCGCGGAGGGGACCTACGCCCAGATCGCGCGCGATCCGAAGGTCATCGAGGCGTACCTCGGCACGGAGACCGAGGGATGAGACTCCTCGAGATCGAGGGCGTGAGCGCGGGCTACGGGGCGGTGCCGGTATTACACGACATCACGCTGCATGTCGATGAGGGTGAGGCCGTCGCATTGGTCGGCGCGAACGCCGCTGGCAAGACGACGCTGCTGCGCACGATCAACGGGATCATCCGCGCCACGTCCGGGGCCATCCGGCTGGCCGGTCGCGATATCACCGCCCTGCCCCCGCACGACATCACGCGCACCGGCATCGCGCAGGTGGCCGAGGGACGTCAGCTGTTCCCAGACATGAGCGTGCGCGAGAACCTCGAGCTCGGCGCGATGGCGACGAACGAGTCCTGGAGCAGGCGGGGGACCACGCTTGACTACGTGATCGGCGTCTTTCCGCGCCTCGGCGAGCGGATGAGCCAGCACGCCGGGACGATGAGCGGCGGCGAGCAGCAACAGGTCGCGATCGCGCGCGCGCTGATGGCGCGGCC
>JANMWW010000328.1:0-10366 GCA_031394155.1 Chloroflexota bacterium
ATCGACAGCGCTCCGACGCGGCGGCCGATCGCATCATAAGCCGAGCGCGCTTCGGGCGTCCCCCACCGCCTCGATGTGCACAACGACGTAGGCAGCGCCGGCGTCGACATAACGGTCGATCCAGTCTTCGGGCCGCTCGATCATCAGGTGGACATCGAGCGGTAAACGGGTCGCTTTGTGCAGGTCCGCGACCATCTTGGGCCCGAATGTGAGATTCGGCACGAAGTGACCGTCCATCACGTCGAGGTGGACCCAGTCGGCTCCGGCCCGCTCGACCGCCGCCGCGGCGTTGCCAAGATGGGCGAAATCGGCGGAAAGGATGGACGGAGCAAGCCTCACGCTGGCATCATGCGTTGAGCAGCGCCCTGAGGAGAAATCGCCCGTGTATCGCCCCCAGAACCTGCGCATTCCCGGACCGACATTTGTCCCCCAGACCGTACTCGCCGCCTCGGCGCGGCCGATGATCAATCACCGCGGTCCCGAGTTCGCCGCCCTGCTCGCCGCGCTCACACGCGCGCTCCAGGACTTCCTGCGCACGCGGGGCGATGTCCTTCTGCTTACCGCGTCCGGCTCCGGCGGTATGGAAGCGGCGATCGCCAACACGCTCTCCAGCGGCGACAAGGTGCTGCTCTTCGTGAACGGCGCGTTCGGCGAGCGCTTCTACGCGATCGCCAAGGCCTACGGCGTCGAGGTGCGTCGCGTCGACGTGCCGCTCGGCCGCGCGGTCGACCCGGAGCTCGTGCGGGAGGAGCTCGCGAAGGAGAAGGGCAAGGACGGCGCGAAGGCCGTCCTGCTCACGCACAACGAGACCTCGACGGGCGTACTGAACCCGCTGAAGGAGATCGCCGAGGTCGTGCGCGAGACCGAGAAGCTTCTGATCGTCGACAGCGTGTCGGGCGCAGGTGCGGTCGAGCTCGAGATCGACGAATGGGGCATCGACGTCTGCGTGAGCGCGTCGCAGAAAGCGTGGGGCGCGCCTCCCGGCCTCTCGATGGTCACGATGAGCGAGCGCGCCTGGAAGGCCTACGAGCGCTCGAACCTGCCGAAGGCGTACTTCGACCTCATGCAATACAAGACCGCGCTCGAGAAGGGCGCGACGCCAGCGACGCCGGCGGTCGGCGTCGTCATCGCGCTGCAGGAGAGCCTGCGCCTGATGGCCGAGGAAGGCCTCGAGGCGATCATCCGCCGGCACCGCGACCTCGCTCGCGCCACACGGCGCGGCGTGCAGGCGCTGAACCTGTCGCTCTTCGCCGACGAGGCGCATGCCTCCCCCGCCGTCACGGCATTCCGCCCACCCACGCGGGTCGACGCGCGCAACCTCATCCGCGTCCTGCGCGACGACTACGACACCATCGTCGCCGGCGGCCAGGGCAAGCTCGACGGTCAGCTGGTGCGCGTCGGGCACATGGGGTTCGTGACCATGACCGACATGGTCGCCTTCTTCAGCGCTCTCGAGCTCGCGCTTCGCGACTTCAACCAGCCAGTCGAATCGGGTCAGGCGATCGCCGCGGCTCTGCGTTCGTACGCCGAGTCGAGCGCGCAGCCAGCCCGCCCAGGCGCGCGCAGTGCGACCAAGACCGAGGCCGTTGGGAGTCGCAGGTAGCCATCGCGAGAAGCGCGGGGGGAGGGGCCCCCGTTCAGCGAGCGGAGCGAGCGTGACCGCGACGAGCGATGCCATTGACCGCCGACCGGACCTGACAGCGTCAGCGGGCAGGGACGATCTGCTCAAAAGGAGGCCACATGTACATGTGGCCGATCCGCTCGCGGAGGACGGGCTGGCGTTGCTCCGCGAGCGCTGCGACGTCCGCGTCACGCAGGGGCTGAAGGAAGCGGAGCTCGCGCCGCTCCTCGCCGATGTCGACGCGCTCATCGTTCGCAGCGAGACGAAGGTCACGGCGTCCCTCATGGACAACGCGCCACGCCTTGCGGTCATCGCACGTGCCGGCGTCGGCATCGACAACATCGATGTCCAAGCCGCGACCGAGCGCGGCGTGTATGTCGTCAACGCTCCGCTCGGGAACATCGTCGCCGCCGCCGAGCACACCATCGCGCTCGCGCTGGCTCTGTTTCGCAACATCCCTGAGGCCGATCGCAGCGTGCGCGCCGGCGAGTGGAAGCGGGCGAAGCTCATGGGCCGCGAGCTTCGCGGCAAGACGCTCGGACTCGTGGGCATCGGGCGCGTCGGCTCGGAGGTCGCGCGCCGCGCAGCCGCGTTCGAGATGAGGGTCATCGCGCACGATCCCTTCGCCACCGAGGCCGGCGCACGCGCGGCCGGCGCGGAGCTGGTGGAACTCGATGCGCTCTTCGCGCGCGCCGACGTCATCAGCCTGCACACGCCGCTGACAGACAAAACCCGTGGCCTGATCAACGCGACCACGCTCGCAAAGATGAAGCCGACGACGGTCATCGTGAACGCGTCGCGCGGTGAGGTCGTCGATCCTCAGGCGCTCGCCGATGCGCTCGCGGCCGGCACCATCGCGGGCGCGGCGCTCGACGTCTTCGCGGGCGAGCCCCTCGCGGCAGATTCCCCACTCCGTAGCGCGCCGCGCACCGTGCTGACGCCGCACATCGCGGGCTCGACGACGGAAGCGCAGGTGAACGTCGCCTTAGAAGTCGTGAAGCAGATCATCGACATCCTCGACGGCAAGCCCGCGCGCTACGCGGTGAACGCGCCACGGCCGCCGGCGGATGAGGCCGGTGGCAGCGCGTGGGTGCGGCTGGCGGAGCGCCTTGGATCGCTCGCCGCGCAGCTGCTGGACCAGCGCCCGGGCGGCATCGAGATCCACTACGCCGGTCAGCTCCTCGAGATCGACCCCGAGCCGCTACGCGCCGCGGTCGTCAAGGGACTGCTCGAGACGTTCAGCGAGCAGCGCGTCAACCTCGTGAACGCGCTCTCGATCGCGCGCGCGCGCGGCCTCGACATCACCGAGGATCGCGAGACCGAAGCGGCGCGCTACCGCGCGCTGCTGACGGTCAAGGTCGGCAGCACCCAGGTCGGCGGCACGCTGGTGCAGGGCGACCCGCGCGTGGTGCTCATCGACGGCTTCTGGGTCGACGTGCCGGTGGAGGGTCATCTCCTGCTCACGAAGCATCAGGACAAGCCCGGTCTGGTCGGACGCGTGGGAACGCTCCTCGGCCAGCACGACGTGAACATCTCGTCGATGCAGGTAGGGCGGCTGCACGCGCGCGGCGACGCGCTGATGATCCTGACGCTCGACGACGCGGTGCCCGACGAAGTGCGCGCGCGCATCGGCGCGTTCGCGGACGTGGACCGCGTGCGGACCGCAAAGCTCGGCTAGCCGCACGTCCGACTCCCGGCGTCGCGTCGCGCTGCGCCTGCTTCCACTTCCGGCAGCATGAGTACCATGCCGGCGTCACCCGAGGAGGCGGGCGATCTTGAATGCGAGTGGCCCTTCATTGCGGCCGTGGGTGGGCGCCCCGGCAGGATGCGTTGCGAGGGGAGGCAAGTGCATGCCGCGACTTCGCGGCTCGTTCATGCGTCGGCTCTTTGTGGCTGTGATCGTCGTGCAGGGTATCCATGTGGTCGAGCACGTCATCCAGCTGATCCAGGTCTTTATGCTCGGGATCCCCGAACAAAGAGCCCTTGGCATCCTTGGCTACATCTTCCAGTTCAACGGCACTGAGGAGTGGCTGCACTTGGCGTTCAACCTCACGTATCTTTCAGCGCTCCTCGTGCTCCTCGGACCGGTGCGAAGTCTCGTGCCCTACGCCGTACCACGGTGGGCCTTTGCGTTGTTCGCCTTCGGCGTTGGACTGGAAGCCTGGCACAACGTCGAGCACGCGGTGATCATCTCCAACGTCATCAGGAACGGCGGATGCCCTTGTCCGGGGATCGGCGACGTCGTTTTGGCGATCCCGGACACGGTGCTTCATTTCTTCTACAACCTGATCGCATACAGCGCGACGGTCCCCGCATTCTTGAGCGTCCTCAGGAGCAACTCAGAGGGGTCGGAGCGCGCGCGACAAGCGTATCTCCCAACAGGCTCATGACGGAAAGGAAAAGAAAGTGCAGCGATTCGTTGTCTTGCTGATCGCATCAATCGCAGTGTCGGTCGGATCTACGAGCCAGGCCGCGGCCGCCGACGGTGGCGCGACGATCGACACGTTCCCGGTCACGTTCACGGTCACGTCGGCACAGTGTGGGTACCTGCCGCCAACCACGACGGTCAACGGCTCCGGTACGGAAACATCGGTGACGACGACTCGCACCGACCAGAACGGGGTCATGACCATCGAGAACTCGACCCACGCGCAGGGCACGGCAACCGACGATCACGGCAACACGTACGTATTCAACTACAGCAATTCGAGCCGTATGTCGAACACCGTCGCGCATCAAGATCGTTTCTCGGGCGCGATGACCGATGCATTCTCGCTTTCCGGCAACGGGCCGGCGCAGCTGCACAACGGTTTCGTGGCGGGGTTCACGACCGACGCGGCGTTCTTTTCAGTCACCTGGACAGTACGCATGTCGCATGGTGATCCGATCAGCTTCGCGGCCGGTCCGGTCAAGTCGCACTGCGACCCGCTCTAAGCGGTCAGTACCACGATGGTCACGCTCGCCCGGCGGGCGTGACCATCGTCGGCGCCTCGGTCGTGTCAGATCGCGACGAAGTAGGTCTCGCACGACAGGCGGACGAGCTCGGGTGTGAGCTCGACCGGCTTCGCGAGGAACCGCGCGCACGCCGCGAGGTGAGCCATGAGGTCACGCGGGTGGCACGAGCGCAGGATGATGTTGCGCTCCCTGCAGTACTGCGCGATCCACTCCGCGGCTTGCGGGTAGAAGTTGATGTTCTGCGCCGCGCAGACGCGCTTCAGGATCTCGGCGAATTCCGCGGACGTCGGCGGCTTCACTTCGATCTTGTACTGGATACGACGGAGGAACGCCTCATCCACGAGGGACGACGGCGTCCGGTTGGTCGAGAAGATCAGGAGGACGTCGAACGGGATCTCGATCTTGCGCCCATCGGACGTCGTGAGGAAGTCGATGTCGCGATCCAGCGGAACGATCCAGCGGTTCAGGAGCTGGTCCGGCGAGACACGCTGGCGGCCGAAGTCGTCGATCAGCAGCACGCCGCCGGCGGCCTTCATCTGGAACGGCGCCTCATGCACCTTGCTGGCCGGGTCGTAGACGAGGTCGAGGTCCTCGAGCGTGAGCTCGCCACCGACTTCGACGAACGGGCGTGAGACCGGTACCCAGCGGCGGTCGAAACGCGCGTCGAGCGCCACCAGCGAGTGGTGACGCGACGGGTCGTACACGCGGATGATCTGCTGACCCACGAGGATCGCGTACGGCACGACCATGCCGCCGACCAGAAGCGACGCCAGCGCGTTCGCGATCGACGACTTGCCGGTGCCGGGAGGGCCGAACAGGAAGATCGACCGCCCGCTGTTGATGGCCGGACCGAGCTGCAGCAGCGTGAGCTCGGGAAGAACGAGATGCGCAAGTGCTTTGCGCAGCTGCTCGGCCGAGACATGCAGGTCGCCGATCGATTGCGCGCGGACGCGGCCGAGGTAGCTTGAGAGCGTGACCGGCGCGGGACCGACGTACCCATTGCGGGCCATCGCTTCGCGCGCGCGCTCCGTGCCCTTGACGGTGAGAACGAACATGTAGGTCGCCGCGGCCATGCCGGACGCGCCCTTGAGCTCGACGAGGTGCTCGTTCTTCAGGAAATCGAGCACGGGCTGAAGGATCTTTCCGAGCGGAAGGCACAGGACGTCGGCCAGGTCCTGGGCGCTCGACTGACCCTTCTGGTACAGGAGCTTCAGGGCGAGGTCCGCGATGAAGGCCGAGGTGAGGCCGGTCTCTTCCGGCGCCGCCGGCGCGAGCGGAGCCGCGTGCTCAGGCGGCTTTGGTGCCCAGACATTCTCGGCTGCTGCCACTGTTGCCACTACCCACCTCAAACGTTGAAGATCGCGAGTCGTGATGAGTCTAGGTGGACTGGTCGAGTGGGGGCATCCACCCGAAAGAGGGATTCAACCCCTGCACGTGCGGGCTCGCCGCTTCCGTGCGGTTGCCAGCCTGCCGCGATCACTACGCGAGGGCGCGCAGTCGAGGCAGGACCTTTGCCGCGGCCTCGGTCCCCTTGCGCAGGTCGCCCTGACCCGGGAATACAAGGAACTCGCTGTAGCCGAGCTTGATCGAGGCCGCGACCTGCTTCTGGGCCGCGTCGGCGTCGTCGATCCGCAGGTTGTGGGACAGCCGGATCGTCTTGGGGTCCCGGCCGACCTTCGCGCAGTGTTCGGCGAGGATCCCGAGCAGCGCCTTCATCTCGTCCGGTGTGCCTGAGCTGGAATTCCACACATCGGCGTGCTTCGCGACGACCCGCAGCGTGCGCTTGGGTCCAGAGCCGCCGATCCAGATCGGCGGATACGGCTTCTGCACCGGCTTCGGCTCGGCGATCGCGTCGGTGAGCTGATAGAACCGGCCGGCGAACGTCGCGCGATGCTCGGTCCAGAGAAGCTTCACCGCCTGGATGGACTCATCGAGCATGCGAATGCGATCGCCGGCACTGGGAAACGGCAGGCCAGACATCTTGAACTCGGGCTCGTTCCAAGCGGCGCCGATGCCGAACTCGAGCCGACCCTTCGAGAGATGGTCGACCGTGACGGCGATCTTCGCCAGCAGGCCCGGGTGCCGATACAGATTGCCCGTGACATTCAGCCCGATGCGCGTGCGCTTGGTCACCTCAGCCACCGCACCGAGGATCGTCCACCCATCGAAGATGGGCTGCGCCGGATCGGCGCCGAGCGCAATGAGGTGGTCGAACGGCCAAATGTGGTCGAAGCCTGCGTCGTCGGCCATCTTCCAAGCGTCGCGTTGCGCCTCGATCGGGTGCACCTGCTGAGAAAGCTTCAAGCCGAAACGAAGCGGATTGGCCATCGGTCTGTGAGGCTAGCCGAAATGCGCCGACGCGATACAGTCGGACGCGTGGAAGCCGCACGTTTCGAACGCACGCTGCGTACCGAGTCGAGCGAGATCTTCATCGTGTACGGCGGCGCGCGTCGCATCGGACGCGTCGACATCCACTACGGCCGCTTCGAGGTGCATGCGACACTGCTGCTCGACACGGAGCTCACCGATGACGAGCTTCAGCAGCTCATCGATCAGCTCGACGAGGAGCTCGTGCAGACGCACGACCCCGAGCGTGAAGACTTCCTCGTCACCGTGTTCAAGGCCGAGGAGCTGGGCTTCTACTCGGACGAATTCGAGTCGGACGATGACGACGACGAGGATGAGGACGAAGAGGACCGATAGGTCTCGCGCAGCCCTTGCTCCAAAGTCCGCGAGGTGTAGCCGAGCTCGCGCTTCGCGCGTTCATCCGTCGCCCAGAACGTGACGCCCTTCGACGACGAGATGACTTCTCGAAGCTGCGGACGGAAGAATGCAGCTGCCTCGAGCGCTCCGTACGGGACGCGCCAGCGCGGGGCCGGCCGGCCGGCAATCGTCCCGAGGGTCGCGAACGCGTCGGCGGCGCGTACGATCTCGCCTCCCATCACATAGCTGCGGCCAGGGGAACCGCGGTCGAGCGCGAGGACGATGCCGTCGGTGATGTCGTCGACGTGAGTGAGGTTGAGACCGAGGTCGGCGAAGGGCAGCACCGGCAGGCGGCCCGCGGCGAACGCGGACAGCAGCCCGCCGAACCCGCTGTGATCACCCGGCCCGTAGATCTGTCCGGGCTGCACGATGATCGCGGGCATGCCATCCGCGATGAAGCCCTCTGCGATCTCGTGCGCGAGCACCTTCGTCTCTTCGTAATAGGACGTGAACGATCGATCCGTCCGCCGGAAGGTCTCGTCGACGACACGCCCGCGGGTATTCCCGAACACCGCGATCGTGGAGATGTACACGACGCGTGGGATGCGCGCGGAACTGGCGGCCGAGAGCACGTGGGCGGTGCCGCGCACGTTCGCCTCGTGCATCCGCTCGCGCTGCAGCCTGTTGAGGCCGATCTCGTACATCGCGGCTCCGTGGATGACCGCGTCGACGCCTTCCATGCCCGTCCGCAGCGCATCGGCATTCGCAAGATCGCCGCGTACGAGGTCGGCGCCCTCGAGCTTTGCGGGCCTTCCCGAGCCGCGCACCAGTGCGCGCACGCGGTCGCCGCGAGCGATCAATCGGTGCGCAACGTTCCCCGTGACGAATCCCGCCGCACCGGTGATGAAGACCTTCATGCGGTCAGATTATGTCCGCGACCGTCGCGGCGGCCAGACGGACAAGGTCGGCAGGTGTGATCGAGAACACCGCGTCGGGCAGGCCGGACGCCGCCCACACCTCGTCGTACGCGAGCAGGCCGCGGTCGCAGAACACACGGCAGCCCGTCGCGTGCGCGAAGGGCGGCACGCCGCCGATCGCGTAGCCGGTCGCGTCCTTCGCCTCGATCGCGGTCGCGCGACGCACAGCGGTCGCGCCCGAGACCGACGCGAGCCTTGACTCGTCCACGCGCGCGGCACCGGAGCACAGCGCCACGAGTGTCTCGTCTGCCGCGCGGAAGACGAGCGACTTCACGATCTGGCCAACAACCACTCCGATTGCCCGGGCGGCATCGTCCGCAGTGCGCGTTCCCACGGGAAAGCGCCGCACCGTGAGCGCGATCCCGCGTTCCGCGGCGTACCCGCGGACGCGCGCGATGTTGGTGTGCTCCGGATCGGCGATGGCTAACGCACGAAGCGCGCGAAGAACGAGATCACACGAGCCGGCACGAGCGCGAAGAGCGTCCGTGCGAGCCTTCGCCACGCGCCCAGCGCGCGGTCGGCATCGGCGGCGCTGGCGCCGGCGCGCGTGTAGCGGTCCTGGATACGCGCGTCGGCGATCTGCTGGATCGGCACCCTCGCGTCGGGCACGGCTTCGCCGAGCATCGCGGCGTACTCGTTCGCGGTCTGCGAGGGATCCGGGCGGTAGCCGGCATACGACGCGAGCAGGCGCGCCTTGCCCCAGGCCGAATCGATCGGTGCTTGACCGCGGAAGCGCAGCTGGAAGCGAGCGAAGCCGAGCATCGCGAGGAGTAGCAGCCCGAGTAGCAGGCTGATCAGCGGGAGCGGATCGAACCGGCTCAGCTGCGCCGAGGTGTCCACGATCGTGTCGGCGCCCGGGTCGAGCTGCTGCTGGCCAAGACCCTCGGAGTCACCGCGCTTGTTGCGCGGATTGTCCGGGTCGTTGATCGACTGATCGCCGATGTCGCCGGGGAGCGATCCGCCACCGGTGACGTCGGAGTCGACGCGCAGGAACGGCGCCTGAGACGGTGTCGGCTCGAATTCGATCCAGCCGTAGGTCGGGAAGAACGCCTCGACCCATGCGTGCGCGTCGAGCTCCTTCACCACGTACTTACCAGTGTTCGGGTCGAGCGCGCCGGTGGTGTAACCCTCGACCACGCGTGCTGGAACGCCGAGCTCGCGCAGCATCACGGTCATCGCCGACGCGAAGTACTCGCAGAAGTCCTCCTTCAGGTCGAAGAGGAAGTAGTCGACTGGATCGCGCCCAGGCGGTGGCGCCTTCACCTGCGGCGCGTAGTGGTAGGTGATGCGCAGGTATGACTCGATCGTCTCGGCGATGTCGTACGGCTTGGATTGATTCCCCGCGACCTTGTGCGCGAGGTCGCGCACACGCTGCGGTAGCGTCGACGGGAGCTGGAGATATTTCTGGCGCACGTAGTCGGGTGACACGCTCGGCGCGCGCCGCAGGATGGCCTTGTCGACGACCGAGACGAACGAGGTGACCGTGTAGGTCTCAGCGGCCTGCCCGCTGCGCACAGAGCGCAGCGCAGTGGAGTAGCTGCGATCGGTGCCGGTCTGGAACTGCGCCGGAATGCTCACCTTCACGGGTTCGTTCGCCGCGAACAGCAGGCTCTGCTGCGGCACCTGCAGCGCGAAGGTCGCGTCGAAGCGTTCGCGGCCGAGCGAGGGCGGCGTCACTTTGTCGACCTTCTCGGTCTCCGTCGCGCGCCAACTGCTGCCCGTGTAGAAGTCGTAGGTGAACGCGCGCCAGAAATGTCCGCTGGGCGCGTCGACGGTCATGACGACCCGGTCGCTCAGGTTCGGCGACTGGCCGAGGCGGAAGGACTCGGAGAACGTCACGCCGCGAAGGCGGCTCGGCCCGGAGACGCCGGCGAAGAAGCGCTGCCATTCGGCCTCGACGGAGTGGTACGGCGCTTCGAACACGTTATACGCGCCCGTGAAGACCTCGGCTGCGCCGACGCGGGGTGTGAAGAACGCCATGATCACGAGCACGAACGCCCAGGTGAGCCCCCCACGGAGGAGGCGCCAGTCCATCTCGCCGCTTGGCACGATGTTGTAGCGCTGCCACCGTTCCTGCAGCGCGACCACATTGAGCCGCACGAGGAGCACG
>JANMWW010000353.1:0-5252 GCA_031394155.1 Chloroflexota bacterium
GTGGCGGCCACGGACAGCTTCGCCATCAGGAGCTGGTTGCAGTGATGTCCTGCGCGAATGCAGACACCCTCGCTGTCGAAGATCGTGGCCACATCGTGGGGATGGATCCCCTCGATGTTGAACGACACGACCCCGACGCGGTCATCGAGCGTCTTCGGCCCGTAGACGGTGACGCCCGGGATGTCCGCAAGACGCGGAAGCAGGTAGCCGGTCAGGACGAGCTCGTGCTCATGGATCTTGTCCAGGCCGACGTCCTCGAGGTAATCGATCGCCGCGCCCAAGCCGATAGCGTCGACGTACGAGGACGTACCAGCCTCGAACTTCCACGGCAGATCGTTCCAGGTCGTCTCCTCGACGGTGACCTTCGCGATCATGTCGCCGCCGAAGAGGAACGGCCGCATGCGCTCGAGGAGCGCGGCGTGCGCCCAGACCGCGCCCGAGCCGGGCGGTGCGAGCATCTTGTGTCCGCTGAACACCAGGAAGTCACAGCCGATGTCCTTCACGTCGACCTTGGTGTGCGGAACCGCCTGCGCGGCGTCGATGAGCACTGTGGCGCCTGCCGCCTTCGCCTCGGCGGTGAGCTCCTTCGCCGGCGTCACGGTGCCAAGGCCGTTGGAGGTCGAGGTGATCGCGACGAGCTTGGTGCGCCCCTTCGCCAGCGCGGCGGTGAACTGGTCGCGGCGCAAGCGGCCTTCGTCGTCCACATCGATCATCACGATCTCCGCGCCGACATCCTTGGCCAGCTGCTGCCAGGGCACGAAGTTCGAGTGGTGCTCGAGCACCGTGCTGATGATCCGATCGCCGGCCTTGATGTTCTCGCGGCCCCAGGTGTAGGCGACGAGGTTCACACCCTCGGTCGCATTGCGGACGAAGATGATCTCGCGGGCGTCCGCATTGATCAGGCGCGCGGTCTTCTCGCGCGCTCCCTCGAACGCCGCCGTGGTCTTCTCGCTGAACTCGTAGACGCCGCGGTGGATGTTCGCGTTGTGCGACTCGAACACCTCGCGCATCGCATCGATGACCTGCCGCGGCTTCTGGCTGGTGGCGGCGTTGTCGAGATACGCGACCAGCTTGTCGCCGTGCACCTTCTGCGACAGGATCGGGAAGTCGGCGCGGATCCGTGCGACATCGAGCGAGCTCGTGGCGCCTCGGACGGTGACGGCCATGTGCTTAAGCCTTTCCCGCGTAGAGCTCTTCGCGCACGAAGTCGTAGCCCTTTGCCTCGAGCTCGGCCGCGAGCTCGCGACCGCCCGTGCGCACCACGCGACCGTCGACCAGCACGTGGACGAAGTCGGGCGTGACATAGCGGAGCATCCGCTCGTAGTGCGTGATCAGGAGGATGCCGACATCCGGCGCGCGCAGCGCCTCGATGCCCTTCGACACGACCTTCAACGCGTCGATGTCGAGGCCGGAGTCCGTCTCATCGAGCACCGCGAACCTCGGAGCGAACATGTGCATCTGCAGCATCTCGAGACGCTTCTTCTCGCCGCCTGAGAACCCGTCGTTCAGCGCGCGCGATTTGAAGGAGTCGTCGACCTCGAGCAGCGTCATCTTGTCCTTCAGCATCTTCACGAACTGCGGGATCGGCATGTCGGTGTTCTTGCGCTCCCCCGCGGCCACGGTCGTGCCGCGCTCGGCTCGCCGCGCGTTGATGGATGTGCGCAGGAAGTTCGCCACGGAGACACCGGGGATGGCCGCCGGGTACTGGAACGCGAGGAAGAGGCCCGCCCGAGCGCGCTCGTCGACGGGCATCGCGAGGACGTCCTGATCGTCGAAGCGGATCGAGCCCCTGGTGACCTTGTAACGAGGGTGGCCCATGATCGTGAGCGCGAGCGTGCTCTTGCCAGAGCCGTTCGGGCCCATGATCGCGTGCACCTGGCCGCTCTTCACAACGAGATCGATGCCGTTGAGGATCGTCTTCCCGTCGACCTGCACGTGCAGATCCTTGATCTCGAGATCAGGCATGAGCGCTCTCCCGCGAGGCGGTCTTCAGCGTCAGGTCCTTCAGGCTCATGCCGTCCAGCGCCTTCGCGATCGTGCTCTGCAGGGTCATCCACACGTGATGGGTCGCGCAGCCGGGCTGCAGCGCGCAGTTCACGACGGCTTCGCCCTCGGCGGTGCAGATCTGTGGTTCGATCGGTCCTTCGAGCGCGCGGACGATGTCGCCCGCGGAGATGCTCTCGGGGTCGCGAGCCAGCGTGTAGCCGCCACCAGCACCGCGCTTGCCCTGCACCAGGCCGGCCCTCCGAAGATTGGCGACCAGCTGCTCGAGATACGCCTCGGGCAGCTGCTCGCGGGTCGCGACCGCATGCAGGCTCACGGCGCCCTCACCGTAGTGGCGCGCGAGGTCGACCATGAGGCGCATGCCGTACTCGCCACGCGTGGAAACATGAAAAGCGGCCTGGGGAGCAATTCCGAGCATTTCACTCGGTATTGTAGTCCGAGATGCCACTGCCGTACAGGCGGGCCGCGGTCGGATCGACCAACCCCGCCAAGCTCGAGGCCGTCCACCGGACCCTGGCGCGCCTTGCCCCGGGCTGCGCCGTCGAGGCCGTCGACGTGCCCAGCGGAGTGGCCAGGCAGCCATTTGGCGATGAGGAGACGCGCAGGGGCGCGATGGCGCGCGCACGGGCGGCGCTCGCGAGGAGCGGCGCGGATGTGGCCTTTGGACTGGAGGGCGGGGTGATCTTTGAGGGCGACCGGCCCTGGCTGGTGTCGTGGGTCGCGGCCATCGAAACGACCGGCCGATCGGGCGAGGCCTCGGGCCTGCGCATGCCGCTGCCGCAGAGCGCGGCGGCGAAGCTTCGCAGCGGGAAGGAGCTCGGTGACGTCATCGACGCGCTGTTCGACGTGCATCTCTCGAAGCAGCAGGCCGGTGCCATCGGACTGTTGACCGAAGGATTTGTGTCGCGCACCGACGCGTTCGCCGATCTCGTTGCGATGGCCTGCGCGCCACTTCTGCGTCCAGATCTGTATTGAGGCATCCGCGGGACCGCTTTCGCACGTATCGAGAGTGAATTCGCGCTGGAGGACATGATGCGTCTGGCTCTTCGACTTGGGATCCCGACGCTGATCGCCGGCCTCACCTTCGTGGCATGCGCGTCGACCGCCGGATCCGGCAGCTCGGCCGCGCCCGCGACGAGTGCCGCCGCCGCGCCGAAGACGGCCGCGGTCACGATCAAGGGCTTCGCGTTCTCACCCGCGACCCTGACGATCGCGAAGGGCACGGTCGTGACGTTCACCAATCAGGACAGCACCACGCACACCGTCAGCAGCGGCGCAAATCGAACGAAGGATGGGAAGTTCGACGCGCAGGTCGCCGGCAGCAACGAGACGCAGATCACTTTCGACACGGCGGGGACGTTCGCGTACTTCTGCTCGTTCCACCAGAGCATGGTCGCGACCGTGGTCGTGAACTAGCGCCGAGCTAAGCGCACCATCTCCGGACGCGGCCCGGCCGGGATCGTCGATTCATCCACGAACCTGCGCGTATAGAGACGGTGGTACAGACCGCCGAGGAGCAACAGCTCCTGGTGCGTGCCTTCTTCGACGATGCGGCCGCGGTCGAGCACGAGAATTCGATCGGCGCGCTCCACCGTCGACAGGCGGTGGGCGATGACGATCGTCGTGCGTCCCTGCATCAGACGGTCGAGGGCCTGTTGGACGAGGAATTCGCTCTCGTTGTCGAGCGAGCTGGTGGCCTCGTCGAGCAGGAGGATCGGCGCGTCGCGAAGCAGCGCGCGCGCGATGGCGACCCTCTGGCGCTGCCCAACTGAGAGGCGCACGCCGCGCTCGCCGACGACCGTGTCCAGGCCCTTCGGAAGCCGCGCGATGAACTCGGTCGCGTTCGCGGCCTGCGCCGCGGCCTCAAGGTCGGCCGTGCTCGCGTCGAGACGTCCGTAGCGGATGTTCTCGCGGATCGTGTCGGCGAAGAGGATCGGCTCCTGCGGAACGAAGGCGATCTGCGACCGGAGTGACAGCATCGTGATGCTCCGCAGGTCGTGTCCGTCGACCACGATCGAGCCACTGATGGGGTCATAGAAACGCCCGACCAGATTCACGAGCGTGGTCTTCCCCGCCCCGGACGGTCCAACGAGCGCCGTCGTCTCCCCGGGCTTGAAGATCGTCGTGACGCCATCGAGGACCGCCGGGCCATCTCCGTACTTGAACCCGACGTTCTCGAACTGGATCTCGCCGTCGACCGGAGGCAGCACGAGCGCATCCGGCGCGTCCTGGACCTCCGGCACGGTGTCGAGCAGCGCGAAGATTCGGTCGGCCGCGCCGAAGGCGCTCTGGATCCCGCCCCACTGGCCAGCGAGCCCGCCGATCGGACCAGCCACCATGCCCAGATAGAGCAGGAACGCCACGAGCTGGCCGACCGTGAGCTCGCCGCTCGCGACCTCGTGGCCGCCGAACCACAGGACGACGATCGACGATGCGAATCCGAGGAACCCGATGAGCGGGAACATGATCGAGGTGATCTTGTTGCGCTCCATCGTCTTTCCGAACGTGTAGAGCAGCTTCGTGTGGAAGCGCTCGGCCTCGAAGTCCTCACGCGTGAAGGCTTGGACGACGCGCACCTCCGCGATGGCCTCCTGGAGCACGCCGATGGCCTCGCCCTGCGCCTCTTGCGTGACGCGCGAGAGATCGCGGATCTGCCGGCCGAGACGCTGACCAAGGAGGCCGATGGGCGGGGCGACGATGAGCGTGAGCAGCGCCAGCTTCCAGTTCATCAGGAAGATCACGACGAGCCCACCGACGAGCGTGAGCACCTGGCCCAGGACCGACAGGATCGTCTGTGTGATGACGCCGTGGACGACGGTCGCGTCGCTGGTGACGTGCGACATGAGGTCCCCGGTCTTGCGCGCGTTGAAGAAGGACAGCGACATCGACTGCAGGTGCCGGACGATCGCCATCCGCAGGTCGAAGATGACGCGCTCGCCGGTGTAGGCCATGACGTACTGGCGCACGCCGTCGACGACCGCGCGGACCAGGAGCACGATGACGAGGCCGGCGACGAGCACGTCGAGGAGCCCGGGGTCCTTGAGCCCGTCGACCACCCGCTGGACGACCTGCGGCCACACGAGGCCGAGGAGCGTCGAGATGATGAGCAGGATCGCCGAGAAGATGAGGTTCCGCTTGTACGGCGCGACGAAGTTGAGCAGGCGCTTGTACATCGACACTGTCGGACGCTTCCCAGGCTGATCGCCGCGGGGACCCATGAACATGAAGTGCCCGCCGCCGCCACCCGG
>JANMWW010000005.1:0-2421 GCA_031394155.1 Chloroflexota bacterium
CGCTCGTGCTGGTGGACGTCGGGCCGCGCGTCGAGGCCGCGGGCAGTGCGCGAGCGCGCCGGCTGTCGCTCGAGCGGCCCGATCGCTTCGCCGACGAGGCTGCAGCACTCGCGTACCTGCGCGAGACGTCGCCCGGATACAGCGACGCCGTGTACGCAAACCGGATGGAGTGGGTCTTCGCGCGAGACGACGGCGGTCTGGTGTGGCGATCGTCGAAAGGTGCGCTGCGGCAGATCCTCGACGGCCGCGAGGGGGGCCCGGGTGGTGTGTGGGAGCGGCTCGCGGCGATCGCCGTGCCGGTGCTCATCGTGCGCGGCACGCGCTCGCCGACGTTCAGCGAAGCGACCGCGAAACGGATGCTCGAGATATTGCCGCACGCGCGCCTGGCGGATCTCGACGCGGGCCACAACGTCGCGCTCGATCGTCCGCACGAGCTTGCCGATCTCGTGGTCGATTGCGCGCGCGCGAATGTGGATTTAGCCGCTGGTGGAACGAAACCTACACAGAACGATACATAGTGTAGGATTAATACCACATGAGAAATTACGAGAGGACTGCTTCTCCAGGACGCGAACAGCTCCTGCGTGCCCTTCGCTCGCACGGTGGCTGGCTCCGCCAGCGCCAGGCGCTGGATCTCGGCGTCCATCCCCGCTGGCTCAGCCGCCTGGTCGAGGAAGGATCCATCGAACGCGTCGGCCGAGGTCTGTATCGACTCGCGCACGACGCCGAGAGCTCCAACGACAGTTTCGTCACAGCTTGCCGCGCGGTGCCAGGTGGCGTGGTTTGTCTGCTGTCGGCGCTGGCGTATTACGAGCTCACCACGAGCAACCCCTCGGAGGTCTACCTCGCCATTCCTCGTACCGCCTGGGCGCCAAAAGTTGAGTACCCGCCGATTCGCTTCTTCCGCTTCAGCCCGCGAATGATGTCATTCGGGGTCGCCACCGTGCGCGCATCGCGCAGCTCCTTCTCCATCTTCGAGCGAGAGAAGACGATCTGCGACGCGCTGCGTCATCGCGCAATCGTCGGTCAGGATGTGGTCATCGAAGCGCTGCGCATCTACCTTCGTTCGCCGCGCATCCGCAACATCGACCGGCTGCTCGACACCGCGCGTCGCTGCCGCGTGGAGAAGCGGATCCGTCCATATGTCGAGGCGCTCGCGTGACGCGACCGCCACGCGAACTGCGGAACGTCCCGGACTCAGTTCACGCGCGCCTGTTGGCCATTGCAAAGAGGGACGGCCGTGACTTCACCCAAGTACTGAACCAGTATTTCCAGGAGCGCCTGCTTGATCGCCTCGCACGGTCCTCAGCTTCGCAGCAGTTCGTCCTCAAAGGAGCGCTGCTGTTCGTGGCTCTCGATCACGGCACTAAGGAAACGCGCGGCCGGCCGACCAAAGACATCGACCTCGAGGCGCTCGCGCTCAAGCCTGAAACGAGCGACGTGCGCGCGAGATTCGCCGCGATTGCTGCACTGCCAAGCGAGCCGGACGACGGCGTTGTCTTCGTAGTTGCCGAGATCGAAGCCGTGCGGATCATGGCTGAAGACAAATATGAGGGTGTGCGCGTTCACGTTCCCGCGCTCCTCAGCAAGATGCGCGGTCGCATCCAGATCGACGTCGGATTCGGTGATGTGATCACGCCCCAGCCGCGGCCCCTGGCGTTTCCGACGCTGCTGAGTGACTATGCGCGGCCGCAGCTGCTGACCTATCCGCTCGAGACCGTCGTCGCCGAGAAATTCGAAGCCGCGATCGACCTCGCCGAGGCGAACACGCGGATGAAGGACTTCCGCGATCTCTACGTCCTCGCGGTGACGACGCCTTTCGACGGAGCGGTCGTCGCCGAAGCGGTGGCGCGGACGTTCGAGCGCCGAGGCACCTCCATGTCAGCGGGGTCCACCGTCATGACCGAAGGGTTTGCGAAGAACCCCGAGCGGCAGACCGCCTGGGCTGGCTACCTGCGCCGAGAACGCGTCGGCACCGTCCCCGATTCCTTCGACGCTGTCATGCCGGTGATCCTCGACCTGGTAGGCCCTCCGTTTCGGGCGGCGCGACAGGGGAGCGCGTTCAGCAAGCGCTGGGATCCGATAGGGCGCCGCTGGATCGAGTAGCGCGCCTAGGGAGTTTTCGTCGGGGACGGTGACGGCGAGGGCGAGGCCGACGGAGACGTTGACGGCGCGGCCGATCCCGACGGTGACCCGGAGGGCGATGCGGTCGGCGACGGGCTCGGGAGCAGCGGGCATCCGGTGCCGCCGACGGCGAGCTCGACGGTCATGAGCACGCCGCGCACCGGGACGGTCTTCGACTCGTGGCCCTCGGCGCAGACGAGGATCGTCTGATCCTTGCCCGGGTGCGGGCTGATGACGGCGTTGCCACTATCGGCGGTCGTGCCCAGCACCTTGTCGCCCTGGCGCACGTCGGCCTTC
>JANMWW010000056.1:0-11896 GCA_031394155.1 Chloroflexota bacterium
CGGTGGCTCGTGGGGTGGCTACCTCACGCTGCTCGGTCTCGGCGTCCACCCCGAGGCGTGGGCGCTGGGCATCGGGATCGTCCCGATCGGCGACTACATCCCGGCCTACGAGGACGAGATGGAGCCGCTCAAGAAATACGACGCCGCGCTATTCGGCGGGACGCCGACGGAGGTTCCGGAGACGTACCGCCTGTCGAACCCGATCACATACATCGAGAACGTCCGCGTGCCGATGATCCTGCTGGTCGGACAGAACGACCCACGCTGTCCGTCGCGCAGCGTCGATGTGTATGTCGAGCGCCTGAAGCAGCTCGGCAAGCCGTACGAGGAATACCGCTACGACGCGGGGCACGGCTCGCTCGTGGTCGACGAGTCATTGAAGCAGCTCGCGATGGAGATCGACTTCGTCGCCAAGCACCTGGGGACGCCGCCGGCGAGCTAGCCGCGTCGCGCTAGCGCATCGCCTCGAGCAGCGGGTTCACATCGCGCTTGAACGTGTCGGTCTCGGCGAGCGGCTTGTCCTTGAGTGACGGGATCCGCTTGTAGATCTCGTCCTCGTACGTCGGCAGCTCGACCTCGTAGTAGACGCCGATCGGAATGGGCTCGCGCTCGTAGCTGCGCGCCACGGCGGCGGCCTTCTTCGCGATGACCTCCTGCTCGTCGGTCGGATCCTGCACCTTACCGTCGTACCCGCGCTCCTCAAGCTTGTAGAGGCGCGACTTCTTCTCGGCGAGGTCGGCGCCCTCGTACCACTCTTTCGTGTACAGGTCGTTGTACGTGGGGCAGGTCTGCAGCACATCGACGAGTGCCGAGCCCTTGTGCTGGATCGCCCGCACGATGATCTGCGCGACGTACTTCGGCTCGAGCGCGTACGCGCGCGCGATGAACGTGTAGCCCGCGGCGACCGCCATGGCGATCGGGTTGATGCCGTCCTGGATCGCCGGCTCGGGCATCGACTTGGTCTTCTTGCCCTTCGAGAGCGTCGGTGATGCCTGGCCCTTCGTCAGTCCGTAGACGTTGTTGTTGTGGACCATGTACGTGAAATTCAGGTTGCGCCGTCCGGTGTTCACGAAGTAGCCCGCGCCGATCCCGTAACCGTCGCCGTCGCCACCGAGCGCGAGCACGGTCAGGCTCGTGTTCGCGAGGCGCCCGCCGGTCGCGACCGGGAGGACGCGGCCGTGCAGCGTGTGGAAGCCGTAAGCGTTGACGTAATGCGGTGTCTTGCCGGAGCAGCCGATGCCCGAGAAGATCGCGACTTTGTCCGGGTCAAGCTGGAGCTGCGCGAGCGCCATCTGGATCCCAGTGAGGATGCCGAAGTCCCCGCAGCCTGGGCACCAGTCGTTGTGCAGGTCGGACTTGTAGTCCTTGATCGTGAGCTTCACCGAAGCACTAACGGACACTGGTCACCACCGCTTCTATCTTGCCGCCGGCGAGCGCGTTCGAGATCGCTTTCACCATCTCGTCCTCACTGAAGGGGCGGCCGTCGTACTTGTTGATGCGATCCGTGATGAGGAAGCCGGTCTCCGCCGCGATATGCGTCGCGAGCTGCCCGGAGTAGTTCTCCTCGATGGAGACGACCTTCTTCGCTTTGCGCAGGATGTCGCCCACGGCCTTCCCGGGGAAGGGCCGCATAAGGCGGCATTGAAGGAAGTTCACCTTCTTGCCTTCGCTCTCGAGAATGCGCAGCGCGTCGAGGATCGTGCCCTTGGTCGAGCCCCACGCCACGACGGTGAGATCCGCATCGGCCGGACCGTATAGCGCGTACTGCATGTCCTCGGGGATCGCCTTCGCTGCGAGAGCGAGCTTGCCCATTCGCTTGTGCATCATCGCCATGCGCATCTCGACGCCTTCGGTGATGTGGCCGTCGGGATCGTGCTCGTCAGAGGTCGACCAGAAGCGACCGCCGACGATGCCGGGACGGCTGCGCGGCGAGATGCCGTCCTTCGTCAGCGCGTAGCGGAGGTATTCCTTCAGCTGGCCGTTGCCGTGGCCGTTGCCGTTCGCGCCGGCGTGACCGTCATTCGGTCCCTTCGCGTCGACCGCGGTCCACTCGCTTCCGGTGAAGCGCTCGCCGCGATCGATCTTGTCGTATTTCAACTCGAGCTTGTCGATGGTCGTGTAGATCGCCGCCATCTTCTTGTCCGAGAGCACGATGATCGGCATCTGATAGCGCTCGGCCCAGTTGAAGGCGCTGAAGATGTCCTGGTAGCTCTCGCGCAGATCACCTGGGGCGGTGACGATGTGCGGAAAGTCGCCCTGCGCGGGGTGCAGCGCGAACATCAGGTCGCCCTGCTCCTGTCTCGTCGGCAAGCCAGTTGACGGACCGCCGCGCTGGTAGAGGACGAGGACCGGGCCGGGCGCCTCGGTGATCGCGGCGAAGCCGATGCCCTCGACCATCAGCGCGAAGCCCGGACCGCTCGTCGCGGTCGCGACACGCACGCCCATGTGCGCAGCGCCGACGGCCATGTTGATCGAGCTGATCTCGTCCTCGCACTGCACCACAAGCAGCCCGTATTCGCGCTGATTGCGCTCGAGGAACACGCTCTCGTCGGTCGCAGGTGAGATGGGGTAGTAGGTCTGGATCGCGCACCCGGCCTTCAGCTTCGCGATCGACGCGATCTCGTAGCCCTTGGCGAGGATGCGGGCCTTCGGCTCGGGTCCGGGCTTGAGCGTGTACGGGAAGCCCGCGATGTCGAAGTTCGTCTTCACATGATCGAACGCGAGCCGTGCGGCGCGCACGTTCAGCTGGCCGACCTCATTGCGCTTGCCCTTGAACTGGCCGGTGATCACTTCGGCAACGAGATCGAATGGGTAGTCGCAGAGCGCGAGTGACGCGCCGAGACCGACCGTGTTCTTCATGACCTCGTAGCGCCGCGCCTGCTCGCCCTTGCCGACGTCGTCGAGCGCCTTCTTGATGATCTCCATGAACGGCACGGGGTAGAAGCGGAGGTCCGTGCGGCTCGCGTGCTTGGGATCGAAGTCGACCTCGCTGTCGTAGACCACGCCGCCGCCCGGGTTGAGCTCGTGAAGATGACCGAAGTGAGTGGCCCAGCGGCGATGGTCACCATCCCCGGCGAGCGTCTCGTGGTCGAGCGCGACGAGGATGTCGGTCTTTTCCTTGTACGAGCGGATGTCGTGCTCGTCGACGCGCACCCGATAGAACGAATGCTTGCCCATGATGTTGGAGTGGTACTCGATGTTCGCGTAGACGCGCAGACCCGCTCGTGAGCACGCCTTTGCGAAGACCTCGGCGGAGGCGTTGATACCGCTGCCCTGGGGTCCACCGATCATCCAGGTGAGCTGATTGTTCTGCACTCGGAAGACTTACTCTAGGTCATGAGTCGCACAGAGGAGTCACGTATGGCGAGCGCAGCGAAGGAAACTCGTACGACCGCCAACCGCCGCGAAAAGGACACCTTGGGCGAGATCGACGTGCCCGCTGAGGCCCTCTGGGGCGCGCAGGCGCAGCGCGGCATCGACAACTACCCGATCAGTGGTCTTGGCCCATTCCCCGCATTCGTGCGAGCGCTCGTCAGCATCAAGAAGGCTGAAGCGATCGCGAATGCAGAAGCCGGCCGACTCGACGAGAAACGTCGTGACGGCATCGTCAAGGCATGTGACGAGGTCCTTGCGGGCCAGCATCTCGACCAGTTCACGCTCGATCCGTTCCACTCCGGCGCCGGCGTGTCGATGCACATGGTCGTCAACGAGGTCATCGCAAATCGAGCGAATCAGATCCTCGGCGGCGGGCTCGGCACCTACGAGCACGTGAATCCGAATGATCACGTGAACATGGGTCAGTCGACGAACGATGTGACACCGACGGCCATGCGCCTCGCGCACCTCGAGCTCACCAAGACGGTCTGCGCGGAGCTCGACGCGCTCGCGGACGCCTTCGCCGCGAAGGCCGCGCACTACAAGGACATCGTGAAACCGGGCCGCACCCACCTTCAGGACGCCGTGCCGGTGACGTTCGGGCAGGAGATCGGCGGCTGGGCGACACGCATCAAGAGCGCGTCGGCTCGCCTGCGCGCGGGACGCGCGGAGCTTTGCGAGCTGGGCATCGGCGGCACCGCGGCGGGCACCGCGCTGAACGCCACGCCGGGCGTGCGCGAGCGCGTCTGCCAGCTGCTCGCGCAGTGGTACGACGAGCCGATCGTTCCGGCCAAGGATCTCTTCGCGTCGATGCAGTCGATGGCCGCTTTCATTCGGATCTCGAGCGGCATGCGCACGGCCGCGGTGGAGATCTCGCAGATCTGCAACGACCTGCGCCTGCTCGTCTCCGGCCCGAAGACCGGATTCGGCGAGCTCATCCTTCCGGCGGTGCAACCGGGCTCGTCGATCATGCCGGGGAAAGTGAACCCCGCGATCGCCGAGATGGTGAACATGGTCTGCTTCCAGGTGATCGGGAACGACACCGCGGTCGTCTGGGGCGCCGGCGCCGGACAGCTGGAGCTCAACGTGATGATGCCCGGCATCAATTTCGCGATCTGCTTCTCGGCGACGATCCTCGCGAATGCCGCGCGCGTGCTCCGCACAAAGGCCGTCGAGGGCTTGCGCGTCGACGAGGAGCGCTCGAAGGAGCTCATGGATCTCTCCCCGTCGCTCATCGTGACCGCGCTGTCGCCGCACATCGGCTACGCGAAATCCGCCGCACTGGTGAAGCGCGCGCTCGCCGAGAAGCGTTCGCTCATCGACGTCGCGAAGGACGAGAAGGTCATGGATGACGCGAAGCTTCGTCAGGTCCTCGACCCGCTGCCCATGACCAAGGGTGGCGTCCAATGAGCGACATCTCGGTCGCATTTCCGAACGACGAGACGAGTGCGGAAGTGATCGCCTCTCGGCTCCGCGCGGAAGGCATCGCGGCGCGCGTCGACCGAGGCCTCTACGGCGCGTATCTCTCACCGATGCAAGGGCAGCTCACCGTGGTCGTTGCGGAAGCTGACGCCGATCGCGCTCGCAAGATCGTCGGTCCGCCGGCGCACTCAACCACGCGCCGGACCTAGCGAGCGAGATCGCTCGGCAGAGGGAAGAGGTCGTTGCCCCGCGTGTAGAGGCCGAGGGCACCGGAGAGCTCAGCCCAGAAAGACTCGGTCGTCGCGCGCTCCGCCAATGCGTCGAGGTGTGCCACGCGGCATCCGTCTCCCTCGAGGATGACCACGCGCGTCGCCTTCGGGCCGGCGGCGAACGTGAGGCGGTAACGCAGGCCAAAGGAGATCGGGCAGAAATAGTTGCCTGGCGGTTTCGGCGGAAGCGCCAAGACGGCGTCGTAGAGCTGGCGCACGACCGCCGGATCGGTGATCGTTCGATCAAGCGGCTCGAAACGCGAGACCGCCGAGTTCTCGGTGAATCGTTGAACGTGCAGCGTCTGCGGCTCCGGCGCGCATGCGACCGTGACTGCAACAGCGAGAGCGGCGAGGACGACCCGAGTCACACCGCTTCTACGAGCTCCGGCACCGGCGGATTACATGCACGCAAACGCTTCACGATCCTCCGTGTGAGCGCGTCCATCGCGGCGTAGCCCGCGCCGATCCCGCTCGGTGGGTTCGCCGACGGGATGAGCAACAGCGGCAGCACCGGTTGCCACGTCCAGATCCCCAGTGAAGTCCCGTAGAGCTCGAGCGCGGTCGTCATCACGAAGCTCACGGCATAGAGGACCGGTGCTGTGCCGCGAAGGATGAAGCGGATGAAGATGGCCCAGGTGACGAAGCCGAGGAGGTCCGGCAGCGAAAGCGTCAAGTTGCGAAGCATGTAGAGCGTGGCGAACGCCGTGACGGCGATCACGATCGCTCGTCCGTTCCGCTGCACGACCGGGAGCGACGCCACGCGGAGCGCGGAGAGGTAGAAGAGCCCGTGCGCCGCCGGGACGTAGAGCGGCAGATTCTCGAGCCGATAGCGGTACGCGCCCCAGATGATCGAGCCGATCACCTCTAGCGCGGTCGCGAGCGCGACAAGCACGAGGACCTGCACGCGCACATCGCGCGGCTGAAGTCGCAGCGCGATCGCGAGGAACGCCCACGCCGTGAGGCCGAGCGCTGCCTGTTGCGGCGCGTCGGTACCACGATCGAGCGGGAGCGCGATGGCCACGTATGCGATGAAGGCTGCGAGGAGCGCGAGCGTGCCGCGCGTCGAGAGCACTACTGATCGGGACGCGAAGCAAGCCCGAGAAAGAAGGAACCGCAGGCGGAGGTCACTCGACGGTGATGCTCTTGATCTTGTCGCCGATCTTCACGCCGTTCACGACATCCATGCCGCTCGTGACCGTTCCAAAGTTCGTGTACTGCTTGTCCAGGAAGGACGATTCCTTTTTCACCACGAACCACTGCGAGCCGTTGTTTATCGCCGGGTCCGCTCCGCGCGCGATCCCGACGGCGCCGAGGGCGAAGGTCAGGTCGTTGTACTCGCTGGGCACCTTCTCTCCGCCGGTGCCGGTGCCGAGCGGATCGCCGCCCTGGACGACCCAATCCTCGACGCGGTGGAAGATCAGGTTGTTGTAGAAGCCCGAGCGGGCCTTGCCCGCGAAGCGTTCGACGGTCTGCGGCGCTTTGTCGGGCCGAAGCACGATGGTGAACGAGCCGCCCTTGGCGAGCTCAATGGTCGCCTTCGTCGCGGCCTTCGCGGAGCCACCCGGTGTGGATGTCGGATTGTTCGTCTTCGTTCCTCCCGTTGTTGATGAAGCGCCGGCAGTGCCCGCGGTCGTTCCGCACGCGGCGACGATGAGCCCCGCGGCGGCGCGCTGGAGTAGTGAGCGGCGGTCCATACCGTCGACGATACCGGGTAAAGTCATTCGACCCATGGCGAGCTATCAACCGCCCCGCGGCATGCGGGATCTGCTCCCCGAAGAGGCTGCCGGTTTTGACACGCTGGCCGCTGTCGTGGAGGCGCGCGCGCTGCGTTACGGCTACGCGCGGATCGTCACGCCCGTCGTCGAGGAGCGGCACGTATTCATAAAGACCACGGGCGAGTCCTCGGACATCGTGAGCAGGGAGATGTACGAGGTGCGGCTCGGCGGTGAAGGTGACCTTGTGCTTCGGCCCGAGGCGACGCCGGCGATCGCGCGCGCATTCCTCAACGCGGGACTGCACAAGGCCCCCCGGCCGCAGCGTTTCTACGCGTACGAGCCGATGTTCCGCGGTCAGCGGCCGCAGAAGCTCCGCTTCCGCCAGTTCTGGCAGTGGGACATCGAGTGCTTTGGCGCTGAGGAAGCTGCGGTCGACGTGGAGATCATCGAGTTCACACACGGCCTCATGAGCGAGCTCGGGCTTACGGGATTCGAGATCCAGCTGAACACGATCGGGGATGCGAAGTGCCGCGCGCAAGTGAGGGAGTCGCTCCGGACGTATTTCACCCAGCACCTGAGCGCGCTCTCCCCGACCTCGCAGCGCCGCGTTGAGACGAACGTTCTGCGCGTGCTTGACTCGAAGGAGCCGCAGGATCGCGCGGTCGTCGAGGGCGCGCCGAGCATCCAAGAGCTCCTGTGCGAGGAGGACCGCGCGCACTTCAGCGCGGTGCAAGAGGGTCTGACCGGCCTGGGCGTGCCGTTCAGGGTCGTGCCCACACTGGTGCGCGGTCTCGACTACTACACGCGCACGGTGGCCGAGTTCGTCCTCACAGCGCCGGAGTACGACGGTATAGCGGTGGCTGGCGGCGGACGGTATGACGGGCTGTTCTCCACGATGGGGGCGGAAGACATGCCCGGCACCGGGATCGCGGGCGGCGTGGATGTCCTCTACAACGCGCTGAAGCAGGAAGGCGTCACCGTGGCCGAGGAGCCAAAGGCGGATGTCTACGTCATCTCCGCACAGCCGGACGATGTCGTGAATCGCCAGCAGCTCGCCGCGCCGCTGCGCGCAGCTGGATTCACCGTTGCCATCGATTACTCCACCCGGACGCTCGATCGGCAGCGAGAGAGTGCGGTGAAGCACGGTGCGAAGGTCCTGATCGTCGCCGGGACGCCGGAGTCGCGCGGCGGGTACGTGATCGTCCGCGACCTTGGTGCGAAGGAAGAGCGAAAGACACGTCTGGCGGCGGTCGTCACCGAGGTGAAGCGCCACGTCGCGCCGCATGCCATCCCGACGCTCTGGCAGCAGCCGCGCGAGCCTGACGTCAGCGGCCCAGGCGTGCCCGGCCAAACGCCGCCCGCCCTGGACGACCGAGACTAGGGACGATGCTCCGAACAAGAACGCTCGGCGAGCTGCGTGCCGCCGACGCTGGCTCGGTCGTGACCCTCGCGGGATGGGTACACACGCGCCGCGATCACGGCAACGTGACGTTCATCGACCTGCGCGACCGCTACGGCATCACGCAGATCGTCGCGCACGCCACCGAGCAGGCGACCGCGCACGCAACACTGAAGGACGTGCGCAACGAGTGGGTGCTCCAGGTGAAGGGCACCGTTCGTCCGCGCAAGGAGGGCACCAAGAACCCGAAGCTCGTGACCGGCGACATCGAGGTCACGGCCGACGAGATCACGGTGCTCAACGAGTCGAAGACCCCTCCGTTCTATGTGAACGACGAGACCGCCGTTGACGAGAACCTGCGCTGGAAGCATCGCTACGTCGATCTTCGACGCGAACGCTCGCGCGAGCTGATGCGGCTCCGCCACGAGGTCACGAACTTCATCCGCAACTTCTTCGTCGAGCGCGGCCATTGGGAGATCGAGACGACGATGATGATCAAGTCCGATCCCACCGGCGCCCGCGACTTCGTCGTGCCCTCCCGCTACTACCCGGGAAAGTTCTGGGCGCTTCCGCAGTCACCGCAGCAGCTGAAGCAGATCCTGATGGTCGGGGGCATCGACAAGTACGTGCAGATCGCGCGCTGCTTCCGCGATGAGGACCCGCGCGCGGACCGCGTGTACGAGCTGACGCAGCTCGATGTCGAGATGAGCTTCGTCGAGCCAGCCGACATCATGAACATCGCCGAGGACTGCTACACGCAGGTCTTCGAACGCTTCGGCCGCAAGCCGCTGAAGCAGACGCCCTGGCCGCGCATGACATACGAAGAGGCGATCAGACGATTCGGCATCGACCGGCCGGACACGCGCTTCGCCATGGAGCTCGTCGACGTCACAAGCGTGTTCAACGCGACCGGCTTCAAGGCCTTCGGTGATGCCGTCGTGAAGGGCGGCGTGGTCCGCGGGCTCGTCATCGTGGGGAAGGCCGACGCGACGCGCAAGGAGATCGATGGCTGGCAGGACGTCGCGAAGAAGAAGGGCGCCAAGGGCCTCGCGACGTTCGCGTTCGCCGGCAGCGAGGTGCGCTCGCCCGTCGCGAAGTTCCTGTCGCCTGAAGAGCTTGCCGGACTCCGCTCGGCGTCTGGCGCGAAGGACGGCGACCTTCTGGTCATGGTGGCGGATGAGTACGAGCTCGCGAGCGAATCGCTCGGCGCGCTTCGCAACCATCTCGGCGAGTCGCTCAAGCTCATTGACGACTCAACGCACCACGCGCTCTGGGTCGTCGAGTTCCCGCTCGTGAAGCGCACACCCGAGGGAGGTTGGACGTTCTCGCACAACCCGTTCTGCGGACCGCTCACCGACGAAGATTTCAAGCTTCTCGACACCGATCCCGCGAAGGCGCGGTCGAAGCAGTACGACCTCGTCGTCGATGGCCGCGAGCTCGGTGGCGGAAGCGTCCGCATCCACAAGCGCGCGATGCAGGAGCGCGTCTTCGAGCTCATGGGCACGTCTAAAGGGGAGGCGGCCTCCCGCTTCGCGGGATTCCTCGACGCGCTCGAATACGGCGCGCCACCGCACGGCGGGATCGCCACGGGCATGGACCGCACCGTCATGACGCTCGCGGGGACGGAGAACATCCGCGAGGTGATCGCCTTCCCGAAGACGCAGACCGGCTACGACCCGCTGCTCGACGCGCCGGCCGACGCCGATCCGGAGCTGTTGAAAGAACTAGGCCTCCGGGTCATCGCCCCGCCGGCAGCGAAGAGCTAGGCGGGCCCTCTCCAGCTCTTCACGTAGAGCGACTCGGCGATGCCGGGCCGCGCGAATCCCGGAAGGTCGCCGACGCGCGCGTAGCCGTGCCGCTCGTAAAAGGAGCGCGCGTGCCGATTCGAGCGCGTCACGAGCAGCACGAGGTGGCGCGCGCCGGAGGCGCGAGCGTCGCGCTCGGCACGCGCCAGGAGCGCAGCGCCCGATCCGCGCGACTGATGCTCATCGTCGACGAGCAGCAGCCGCAGGTAGGCCGCGTGATCGAGCGCGCGGGTCACGATCACCCAAGCGAGCCCGACGACAGCGTGGTCATCGACCGCGACGAGGATCAGGTCGCGCGCCCGCAGCCCGTCTTCGACACTCGACCGCGCGCCCGCGCGCGTCACCCGATATCTGCGCAGGAGCGGAGATGCGGCCATCAGCTCGGCGATCGCCGGAACATGCCGTCGCGTGGCGCGCACGATCCTCATCGGCGCTGCGGGTCCAGCGCGTCTCGGAGTCCATCGCCGAGCAGGTTGAAGCCGAGCACCGCGATCATGATCGCGACCCCGGGGAAGATCGCGAGATGCACGGCGAATTCGAGATACTGCCGTCCTTCGTTGAGCATCACGCCCCAGGACGGTGCCGGCGGCTGCGCGGAGAGGCCCAGAAAGGAGAGCGCGCCCTCCGTGAGCACGGCCCAGGAGAGCGCAAGGCTCACCTGCACGATGAGCGTCGAAAGGAGATTCGGCAGGATGTGCCGGACGACGATCCGCGTCCCGGTCGCGCCGACCGCCCGCGCCGCTTCCACGAAGTCGCGTTGCTTGATGGCGAGCACCGGGCCTCGCACGACACGCATGAAGATCGGCGTGTAGACCACCGCGATCGCGATGATGACGTTGCGCGGATCGGGCCCTAGCGCGGCGACGATGCCCAGGGCCAGGAGGATCGCCGGGAAGGCGAAGAACACGTCCGTCACGCGGCCGATGACGAGGTCCGCGATCCCGCCGAGGTAGCCCGACAGGAGTCCGAGGACGGTCCCGGCGGCCGTGGCCGCGGCGACCGACAGCAGCGCGACCTGCATCGAGAGCCGCGCACCGAACAGCACGCGACTGAAGAGGTCGCGGCCCAGAGCATCGGTGCCGAACGGGAACTCCGCGGTCGGGGCGGCCAGGCGGTCGGCGGAGAGCTGCAGCGGATCATGCAGCGGGAGGATCCCCACGACGAGCGCGATCGCCGCGTATGACGCGACCATCACCAGACCGGCGAGCGCGATCGGCTCGCGGACGATCGCCGCGAGCACGCCGGTGCGGGCCGGAGCGAACGCACCGGCCACCCAAGGCGAGTCGGATCCGCGGATCGAGGTAGCCATACAGGAGATCCACGGCGAGGTTGACGGTGACGAACATGATCGCGATCGCGAGCACGCCGCCCTGGACCACGGCGTAGTCACGCTGGACGATCGCCGCGAGGAGCATGCGGCCGATCCCCGGGACGGAGAAGATCTCCTCCACGACGACCGCGCCGCCGAGCAGCTGTCCCACCTGGACCCCAAGCAACGTGACCACGACGATGAGCCCGTTCTTGAGCACGTGGCGGCGGAGCACGAGACCCTGCCGGAGTCCCTTGGCGCGCGCGGTCCGCACGTAGTCCGCGGTGAGGACGTCGAGCATGGCTGAGCGCGTCATCCGCATCGTCGCGGCCGCCAGGCCGAGGCCGAGCGTGATCGCCGGGAACAGCAGCAGCTTGAGATTCGCCAACGGGTCGCGTGCGAAGTCGACGTATCCGCCGGTATTGGGGAGCCAGCGCAGGTAGAGCGAGAACACCACGATGATCAGCGTCCCGAGCCAGAAGCTCGGCAGTGAGCGGCCGATGCGGCCGCCGATCCGCGCCGCGGCGTCGAGCCGCGCGCGCGGCCGGACCGCCGAGAGCATTCCGAGCGGGATGCCGATCGCGACCGCGATCAGCGTCGCC
>JANMWW010000072.1:0-7122 GCA_031394155.1 Chloroflexota bacterium
CAGGCCGACGAGCGCGGTCACAACGAGGACCATCAGCAGCTTTGCCGCGAGGATCTCCGTCACGCTCACCGGCAACGACACGAGGAGCTCCAGCGAACGGCGCTCGCGCTCGGCCACGATCGCGTAAGACGTGGTCAGTGACGGAAGGAGCAGGCCGCCGATCACGAACAGGAGCGGATACACCAGCTGAAGCAGAAGCTGCATCGGATCGTTGGAGTCGAAGCCGGGCAGAGGCGTGTTCGTCGGCAGCCCGCGCGCGCCGATCAGGCGGATCTGCAGCAGGATCTGCACGGGCGCGACGAACAGGATGATGAACGGCAGGAACGTCGCGGTCAGCAGCGCGGTGCGGTTTCGGCCCACCTGGCGGAGCTCCTTCCAAAGGAGCGCATGTATCGCGAAGGCCCTCATCGCTTCACCGCTTCGAGGAACGCGTCCTCGAGCGACGCAGTGATCGGCGTGAATTCATAGACGTCGATGCTCTGCGCGAGGAGCGCGCGCAAGAGTGCCGGCGCCTCCTTCTCCGCGTCGATCTCGACGAGCACGTTCCCGTCGACGAGCAGTGGCTCCAGGCCGCGTGCTTGAAGAGCTGCAGCCAGCTGCTCCGTGCCTTGGCGTGCGGCCAGGCGCGCACGTGGCTTGTGGCGCTGGCGCAGGGACGCCAGGGATTCGTGAAGCAGTACTTCGCCCTTCTGGAGGATGACGACGTCGTCGCACAGCGCCTCCGCCTCGGCGAGGTTGTGCGTGCACAGCAGGGTCGTGCGTCCGCGCATCGCGTTCACGAGGTAGCCGTGCACCTCGTGAGCAGCGACGGGATCCAGGCCGACGGTCGGCTCATCAAGCAGCAGCAGCTCGGGCTCTGACAACAACGCACACGCCAGGACCAAGCGGCGCTGGAAGCCGCCCGAGAGCTGAGCGAGCCGCTTGTTGCGATGTTCGTCGAGGCCGAAGGTCTCGATCGCGTTGTCCACGTCGCCGCGCCCGAACAGGCGCCGCGCGAGCTCGAGATACTCCGCGGTCGTCAGATCGGAATACATACCCGCGTTCTGCGGGACGACACCCACGCGCTGGCGCGCCTGTGCGTACCCGGGACGGTTCACTTCGATCCCAAGCAGCGAGACGCGGCCGCGCGTCGGCACGAGTGCGCCCTCGAGCAGGCGGATGGAGGTCGTCTTGCCGGAGCCGTTCGGGCCGAGCAGGCACGACCTGGCGCCGGTGGGGATCGACCAGGTCACCTCGCGCAGCGCAAGCGTGCCGTTGCGATAGCGCTTGCTTGTCCCTTCGAACGAGATCGCGGTCGCAGGCATGCCGGCCAGCGTACGTCTTAGAGAGTCTTCTCCAGCTCGATGTGATCGGGCACGGGCTGGTACCCGAGCTTGGTGTTCACGCCGCGCATCGCCTTGTTCGGCTCGTCATTCACCGTGCACATCGCGCGCAGACCTTTGGCCTTCGCGCGCGCAAGCGCGTCAACTTTGATCGCCATCGCGATGCCTTTGCCGCGCGCGTCGCGCGCGACGCCGGTCATCCACGTCCAGCCGTCCTTCTTCTGACGATCGCCCGTCGTGGTGAAACCGACGATGCGGTCGCCCTCATACGCCACAAGGCTGAGGTTGGAGAGCAGCTGGCCGCTCTTCACGGTCATCTTGTAGAAGCGGTCGAACGGCCAGTGCGGCATCGGCGACGCGAACGGGATGTCGTCCCACATCGGACCTTCGGCCTCCCACAGCTCGCGCCAGAAGCGCTCTTTACCAGCGTCGTCGCGCTCGGCTATCACGTCATCGAACGAACGGATGCGGACGCCTGACGCGCTCACCTTGTCGAGCGCGGCCTGCCACGTCGCGGGCTCGTACGAATCGAGCTCGCGGTAGGACATGATCCGGCGGCCGATCTCTCTGTAGCCGCGCTTCGTCGCGAACTCGAGTGCGAACGGCTTCGATGCGCTGACACCGGCGAAGCTGCGCGGGACCGCGCGCCGTTTCGCTTCGGCCTCGAACGCCTCCAGCATCGCGCTGCCGAGGCCCTTGTTCCGATGCTCGCGGATCACGCCGACGCCGATGCTCTGCGAGCCATCGGGCCGCGGCATCATGCCGGCTTGGATGTTCCCGGAACCGGCGATCGCACCGTCCGGCGCGACGATCGTCAGCCGGATCTTGGTCGGGTCGTTGAACATGTTTTCCCACTGTCGCCACTCGTCGGCCGATTCGGCCTCCATCGGGTGGCTTTCGGCGTTGCCCGCGGCAACGAGCGGCTCGCGGTCAGCGTCCTCGAGCGGCCGCGCGCGATAGCCCTTCGGCAGCCGGGCGTTCAGGTCTTCCTGAAGTGTGGTCTCGCCCGTTACCGTCCCCATAGCGAGAGCGACGATGACGACCGCGCCCGAGCGCGTCAATGTCGTCTGTGACGCAACGTCGAAGGCCCGGCGCGCGTAAGGGGGTTGAGTGCTCGAGGGATGGGGACGGGTCGTCCACCGCAGGCGCTGGCTGGTGCTCGGCGTGTCCTTGCTCATGTTCGCCGCGAGCGGCTTCTTCCTCGCGCGTGGGGGCGAGCTGCAGAATCCCGACGCCGTGGTCTCGAGCGAGTCGGGGCGTGCCTCCGCCCTGCAGAACAGTGATCTGCCGAAACCAACAGGTGGCCCGACGCCGGGCACCTCGTTCGTTTTGGTTTTCGAGAGCGGCACGCTGCTCGTCACGGACCCTGCGTTCCAACGCGCGTTGCAAGATGCCATTGCGCCGCTCCGTACGGACGCGCGTGTGCAGTCGATCCGCACGTACTACGACGCCCCTGCCCAGAGCGCCGGCCTTCTGTCCAGAGATCAGCGCGCGACGCTCGTCTCAGTGACGCTCCGCGACTTCCGAAGCGTCGCCGATGTGTATTGGGAGGACCTGCGCGCGACGGTCCATTCCGACAGCCTGCGCGTCCTCGCGACCGGGAGCCTTCCCGTGAACCACGAGCTCAGCAAGACGTTGAACGCCGACCTGCAGCGGGCCGAGCTGGTCTCGCTTCCGGTCGCGCTGATCCTGCTCGTGCTGGTGTTCGGCACGATCGTCGGTGCACTCGTGCCGATCGGAGTTGGCGTGCTCGCGATCGTCGGCGGGATCGGTGGCGTGTTCGCTCTGTCGCATGTCATGGATGTCTCGCCGTACTCGCTGAACATCGTCACGCTCGTCGGCCTCGGTACGGCGATCGATTACTCGCTCTTCATCGTCGCGCGGTTTCGCGAGGAGCTGGTGCACGGGGTTTCGAGCGAGGACGCGCTCGCGCGGGCGATGGGTACGGCCGGGCGCGCCGTGCTGTTCTCGGGGCTGACCGTCGCGATCGGCCTGTCGGGCATGCTCTTCTTCGAAGGCACCTTCCTGTCATCGCTCGGCCTGGCCGGCGCGATCGTCGTCGCGGTGGCGGTGCTCTACGCGATGACGTTCCTGCCCGCGCTGCTCGCGATCCTCGGCTCGGGCGTGAACGCGTGGGGAATACCCCGCGTTGGGCCGTTCGCACGCTCGGGCCAGGACTCGGGCGGGATTGGTTTTTGGCATCGCCTCGCCACCGCCGTCATGCGCCGCCCCTTGGTCGTGCTGGTCCCGACGGTCGCGTTCGTGCTGATCGCCGGCTCTCCGTTCCTTCAATTCCGGCTGGCCAATGCCGATACGACGACGCTCCCGCCGCAGGCCGAGGCGCGTCAGGGCTACGACGCGCTCGTCGCCGACTTTCCCGGACAGGAACAGTCGACGGTCACCGTCGTGGCCTTCTTTCCGGGTGGCGACCCGCAGTCGGCGGACCACACCGACTATGTACGGACCATATCGGACGTGTACTCGCGGCTTCCGAACGTGCTGCAAGTACGCCCACCGTTCTACGGCCAGCGCATCGCGGTCGTGCAGGTCGTGACGTCCAAACCCGCTGCATCCGACGAGGCGCGCGATCTCGTGCGCACGATCCGCGGGCAGTGCGCCTGCGTCGTGATGATGCCCGGCCATCCCCCGGGCGGCGAGCTGCTCGTCACCGGACGTACGGCCTTCGACCTCGACACGATCGACTTCGTGGCCTCGCGCGCGGTGCGCGCCGTCGGATTCGTGATCGCGATGACGCTCCTCGCGCTGTTCGTGCTGCTGCGGTCCATCGTTCTTCCGATCAAGGCGGTCGTCATGAACCTGCTCTCGATCGCGGCGTCGTTCGGCGCGATCGTGTTCATCTTCGAGCAGGGTCACTTCTCGCAAGCGCTCAACTTCACGCCCCAGTCCCTGGACCCCGCCGTTCCGGTGATCCTGTTCTGCATCGTGTTCGGTCTGTCGATGGACTACGAGGTCCTGCTCCTCAGTCGCATCCAAGAGGAATATCAGCGCACCGGCGACAACACGCAGTCCGTCGCCGAAGGCCTGGAGCGCAGCGGCCGTCTCATCACGGCTGCGGCATTGATCATGGTCGCAGTGTTCACCGGCTTCGCGCTGGCCGACGTCGTGATCATCAAGTCCGTCGGTGTGGGCATGGCGATCGCGGTGGCACTCGATGCGACGCTCGTTCGTGCGCTCATCGTCCCCGCGACGATGCGCCTGCTTGGTCGCGCAAATTGGTGGGCGCCCCGTTTCATTTCGCGGCGCGCTCAGGCGCTCAAACCTGGCCAAAATCCCTCCGTGTGACGATCGCGTAACGGCGTCCATGCTGTTGCGGCACCGCTCTTGCCCTTCCCTCTCGTGTCACAACGACAAGGAGGCACGACATGCAGGACAAGACAGAAGGCAAGATCGACCAGGGCAAGGGCAAGATCAAGGAAGAGGTCGGCAAGCTCGGTGGCGACAAGTCCACGGAGTGGAGCGGCAAGGCCGAGCAGGTCAAGGGCAAGGTCAAGGAAGGTATTGGCGACGCCAAGATCGAAGCTGACAAGGACGTCTAGCTCGATCGGGCTCTAAACCAGCCCCTCTCCTTCTTTCGCGGGCGCCGGGCGCACAATGATGGATGTGCGTCCGGCGCTCGTACTGTTCACGGCATTCTTGGTCGCCTGTTCCAGCCCGGCTGCGGCCGTTCCGCCGGCCTATCTCCCAGCCCCCCACGTGATCGATCCGGCGGCCGTCTCCGCGGATGTCGCCGCCAACGAGGACGAGGTCTCGATGGAGATCATCGAGCTCATGTGCAATCCGTGCGCGTCGCAGATCGTCGGGAAGTCGCGCCTCGTGCCGGGTGTGACGCACGTTTCGATGGTCCTTGCGTCGAAGACCATGACCGTTCGCTACGACCGCTCGCTCATCGCGCGGGATCGGGTGATCGCGTCCGTGGAGCAGATCGTCGCCAGCATCCAATGATCTGATCCGGCATCACGCCGATCCCCTCGGGCATCTCATCGGACTTCTGTCGGGCGCCCGGCCGCGCCTGCGCGATGGATGCTTCCTGTACGTGAGCGACAACGGTCTGGCGAACCGCATCCTCACACAGCGCGGCTATATCGCGATCACCTTGGGGCACGTGATCGTCTTCACGCGCGAGCCAACGCCGGTGCTGTGGCGGCACGAGCTCGCGCACGTGGCGCAGTACGAGCGCTACGGATTGGCTTTTCTTCCGCTCTACCTGTGGCTGTACGCGCGGCATGGCTATGCTTCCCATCCGTTCGAGCGTGAGGCGGGGGAACTGGCTAGGCTCGGACCATGACTCCGTTCGATATCGCGATCCTCGGCGGTGGCCCCGGCGGCTACGTCGCGGCGCTGCACGCGGGTGTGAAAGGTGCGCGCGTCGCACTCGTCGAGCGCGACCGTGTTGGCGGCACGTGCGTCACGGTCGGGTGCATCCCTTCGAAGGCGCTGCTCGACTCGAGCCACGCGTTCCACCTGGCCGCTCACGGCGAAGAGCACGGCATCCACGTCGACAACCCGCGCTTCGTCCTTTCGGAGGCGGTCGCGCGTAAGGACAAGGTCGTCGCGCAGCTCGTGGGTGGGGTCGAGCAGCTGCTCAAGCTGCGCACGGTCGAGCTGATCAAGGCCGAGGGCACGCTCGTCTCGCCGACACAGATCCGCGTGAAGGACGCCGCGGGCGAGCGGACCATCGATGCGAAGGCGGTGATCGTCGCCACCGGTTCGAAGGTCGGCGTGCCTCCGATCAAGGGCCTGGCCGAGGCGAAGCCGCTGGACAATGTGAGCGCACTTGCGCTCACGAACATCCCAAAGCGCCTCGTGGTCATCGGCGGTGGCGTGATCGGCATGGAGCTCGGCACGTTCTTCGCCGAGATCGGCACGCAGGTCACCGTCCTCGAGATGCTTCCGCAGCCGCTCGCCTTCGCGGAGCCCGAGCTCGTGCGCATCCTGCTCCGCGCGCTCGAGGCAAAAGGGCTCAAGGTGCTGTCGAACGCGAAGGTCACCGAAGTGGCACGAAGCGGCGCGATGGTGACCGTGACCGCCGAGATCGAGGGGAAGACACAGACGTTCGAGGCGGATGAGTTGCTGCTCGGTGCCGGCCGCGTCGCGAACTACTCGGGCGTCGAGCAGGCCGGCCTCGCAACGAACAGGCTCGGCATCACCGTCGACGAGCACATGCGCACGAACGTGAAGGGCGTGTGGGCGATCGGCGATTGCATCGGCGATCCGCGCTCGCCGAAGCTCGCGCACGTCGCGTCGACCCAGGGCGAGGTCGCGGTCGATGTCATCCTCGGCGAGCAGGCGGCGATGGACTACGACGTCGTCCCGGTGGTCGTGTACACGCACCCGGAGCTCGCGCAGGTCGGTCTCACCGAAGCCGCGGCGAAGGAGAAGCACGGCGGGGACATCAAGGTGACGCGCTTCTCGTTCAAGGCCTCTGGCCGCGCCCTCGCTCTAGGAGAGAGCGACGGGCTGGTGAAGCTCGTCACCGCCGGCGCCGACCAACGGATCGTGGGAGTCCACATCGCCGGGCCCCAGGCGAGCGAGCTGGTCGCCGAGGCGACCCTCGCCATTCGCCTGGAGGCGACGACCGCCGACATCATCGCGACGATCCACGCGCACCCGACGCTGTCCGAGACACTTCGCGAGGCCGCGCTGGTCGCGGCCGGCACCGCGATCCACGCCCCCGCTCGGTAGCGCGATCCCTGTTCCGACCCGCCGCGGTACCTGATAATCGGCCCACGGGCCGTTAGCTCAGGGGATAGAGCAGCTACCTTCTAAGTAGCGGGTCGAA
>JANMWW010000088.1:0-13664 GCA_031394155.1 Chloroflexota bacterium
CTAGGGCCCCTCGCCCTTCGCGAGCTCGAGCGCGACCGCGGTGACGACGTCGCCGGCGCGCTGCAGATGGCGCTGGTCGACCTTGTCGATCGTGTCGGCGGTCGTGTGGAGGATGTAGTCGCTCCACAGGATCAAGGTCGATGGCACGCCGCGCTTCGAGAAGCTCTGCTGATCGCTGCCGCCACCGCTCACGCCGCGGAATGGCACGTTGTTGCGCTGCGCCGCCGCTCCGACCCGGTCCTGCAGCGCCTTGGACTCGCTCGACGCTTCGAGCGTGTCACCGCAGCAGCCGATCACGTCGAGGTTGAGCATCGCGACCAGGCTCTCGAGACGGCCGGGGCTCGCCGACATGCGCGCGATGTAGGCCTCGGATCCGAGGTAGCCCTCTTCCTCACCGGAGAAGGCGACGAATACGACGGATCGACGAAGCTCGCTCTTGTGCGCAGCAAGGGAGCGCGCGACCTCGATGGCGATGGCCGGCCCCGATGCGTTGTCGTTCGCGGCGGGGAAGACGGTGCCGTTGGGGTCGGTGCCCACGCCGTCGAGGTGCCCGCCGATCATCACCGCGCGCGCCGCATCCGGACCGCTTGCGCGCAGCAGCGCGACGACGTTCAGCGCCTGGGCCTCGTGTACCGGCGTCAGCGGAACACTCATGCGCACCATCGTGTCGATCGCGAATCCGGACTGTGGCGCGAGCGGATTCGTGCGGTGCTGACGGACGGCCTCGCGCACGTCGGTCACGGTCCGGCTGGCCGGAGCGAGCAGCTCGTTGGCCGTGGCCTCGGTGATCACGACCACCGGAAGCGTCTGCGTGAAGAACTGCGCGAGGTATGAGTATTTGAGCGAGGCGTCGCCCACGACCAGGATGCCGACGCCACCGCGCTGGAAGACCTGCTCCTGATAACCCGTGACCGTCGGGCCGGTCACCAGCGCGATGCGTCCGCGCACATCCACGCCGGCGAAGTCGTCCTGCACGCCGGAGGAGCCGCCACCGACGACCGCGAGCATCGCATCCGCGCTCCCATTGCCGGCGCGGCCGCCGACGCTTTCGGTGAAGTCAACACGGTGCGTCCACGTCTTGGCGGCGGCGCCCGTGCGGCTCAGCGCCGGGGTACCGGCGAGATCCACCAGATTCACCGGGAATCGCTGGAAGTACGTCCCGTTGTCGCCGGCCGGCTCAAGCCCGATCTCGCGTAACCGGTCCGCCATGTAGCGCGCGGCATCCTCGAAGCCGGCCGATCCGGTGAACCTCCCGCCACGCGCCGCGTCCGCGAAGTACACGAGATGCTGTCGCGCGCTCGCGCCGTCGAACGCGACCGCCGCGGGCGCGACCGCGGTGCTCGACGTAACGGAAGGAAGCGTGACGAACGACGTGGAGGTGGCGGTCGGCCGCGCGGTCGTGACCTGCGGGACCGCTCCAAAAACCCCGCACCCCCAAATTGGGACAGCCGCAATCAGCACGACGGCCGTGATCGAGGCACAGAAGGCCGTTCTCCCGCTCACTCCGACGCGCCCGTCTCGAGGAGCGCCTGCACCACGACCTCACCTGACTCGCGGATGCGCTTCGGATCCACCGACGCGGTCGTGTCCCCGGTCGTATGGAAAAGGCCGACGTCTGTCGAGCCCACGGTGATCGCAGGGACGCGCCGCCGCAGATACGAGAAGTGATCGCTCGTGCCGATCGGCGGCGTGTAGCCAAGCTCGGCCCGCGTGCTCGCGCCGATGAGGGCGAGATGCGCGAGAGCCACGATGAAGACGAAGGTGAAGATCACGAGGAGGACGCGGCTCAGGTTGCCGAGGAAGGCGCGGCTCACGAAGAGGTGACGACGGCCATGTCGACCTAGAATACCGATGCGAACACCCAAAAGTTCTACCTCACGACCGCCATCGATTACGTCAACGGCGCACCCCACCTGGGTCATGCGTACGAGAAGACGGGCACGGATGCGCTCGCCCGTTTTCATCGTCAGCGCGGGCACGAAGTCTTCTTCCTCACGGGCGCCGACGAGAACAGCGATCGCAACGTCGAGGCGGCGAAGCTCCAGAACATCACCACGCGAGCCTTCGTCGACCGCAACTCCGGCGAGTTCGAGCGCCTCTGCAAGGTCTACGAGATCTCGTACGACCGATTCATCCGCACCGCGGTCGACGAGGACCACAAGAAGGGTGTCCAGGAATTCGTGCGGCGCTGGATCGCGAGCGGTGACATCTACAAGGGTGTGTACGAAGGGCTCTACTGCCGGGGCTGCGAAGCCTTCTACGACGAGAGCGAGCTCATCGACGGCCGCTGCCCGCTGCATCCAACGCGACCGGAATATCTGCAGCGCCTGAAAGAGGAGAACTATTTCTTCCGCCTCTCGAAGTACGAGACGGCGCTGCGGGAACTCTACGAGAAGGATCCGGATTTCACGGTCCCCGATTCGCGGCGCAACGAGGTGCTCGGCTGGCTCGACCGCGGTCTGCGCGACATCAGCGTCTCGCGCGGCCGCAGCCTGGAGTGGGGGATCCCCTGGCCGGGCGAGCCGGGGCACACCGTATATGTCTGGTTCGATGCGCTCATCAACTACGTCACCGGCGTGGGCTTCGGAACGGACGAGGCGAAGTTCACGAAGTGGTGGCCGGCCGACGTTCACGTGATCGGCAAGGACATCAGCCGCTTCCACTGCATCTTCTGGCCGGCGATGCTGCTCGCGGCAGGAGTGCCGCTGCCGAAGAAGGTCTTCGTTCACGGCTTCCTCGAGAACACCGCGGGCCGGCTCTCGAAGTCGAGCGGAAACGTGATGGATCCCTTCGCGTTCGTGGACGAATGGGGCGTCGATGCCGCGCGCTATCTGCTCCTGCGCGAGGCGCCGTTCGACAAGGACTCACCGATCTCCTCGGAGTCGTTCGCGAAACGCTTCAACGCCGATCTGGCGAACGACCTCGGCAACCTGCTCTCGCGCACGACGACGATGGTCGAGAAGTACTGCGCCGGGAGAGTGCCCGAGCCGCACGAGGGCGCATCCGAGCGTGGGGTGCGCGAGCGTGCCGAAGCGACGCTGCGGGAGCACGACGAGTCCGCGGCGAAGCTGTATTTCGCGGAAGCGCTCGCTTCGATCTTCGCGCTGGTGGAGGAGGCGAACCGCCACTTCCAGCGGACGCAACCGTGGCAGCTCGCGAAGGACGATTCGAAAGCGCGCGAGGTCGACGGCTCGCTGTACGCGGGCCTCGAGGCTTTGCGCATCGTCGGCTACCTCCTGTATCCGTACATGCCGAACGTGAGCGCGCGCATCGCTGAGCAGCTCGCTGTGGCGGCTCCGGCGAGCGCGCGTTGGAGAGAGGTCGGCGTGTGGGGCGCGCTCAAGGCCGGCGGCCCGGTGACGACCAGTGTGCCGCTGTTCCCGCGTCTTCCGCGCGCGACTCCCTGAGCGCGCGCGCGTGATCGACGCACACGCGCACCTTGATGACCCGCGGTTCTCGAATGACGTGGATGCGGTCGTCGACCGTGCCGTTGCGGCGGGCGTGCGGCGGATCCTGTCCTGCGGCGAAGACCTGGCCTCGAGCGAGCGGAACGTGAAGTTGGCCGAGCGCTTTGACGCCGTCCGCTGCGCCGTAGGCGTACATCCACACCGCGCGATGTCTTGGACCAGCGACATCGAGGCGCGGCTCATAGCGCTCGCGCGTGATCAACGCGTAGTCGCGATCGGTGAGATCGGGCTCGATCTCTCGGGGCGCAGCGCTCCGCGCGACGCGCAGGTGGGCGCCTTCGAAGCGCAGCTTCGGCTGGCTCGCAGTCTTGGGCTACCGGCTGTCGTGCACGTGCGCGACGCCGGGCCGCTCGCGCGCGAGGTGATCGATCGCGTCCCGGGAGTGCGCGGGATGATCCACTGCTACAGCGAGGGTCCAGCCGAGGTGGCTGGCTGGATCGCGCGGGGATTCGCGCTGTCGTTCGCCGGGACCGTGACCTACACGAAGAATGACGCGCTCCGCGAGGCCGCTGTCGCATGTCCGCCGGACCGCCTGCTCACCGAAACGGATGCGCCGTACCTCGCCCCGCAGAGTCGCCGCGGCCGGCGCAACGAGCCGGCCTTCGTCGCCGAGACGCTCGCGTCCGTCGCCGCCGCTCGCGCCCAGACGCCCGAGCTCGTCGAGCGGGCAGTTGAGGCCTCTGCAGAGGCGCTTTTCGGCCCCCGCTGGGCGTAGGGAACCCCAAGGGCACCGGGAGCGTCTGCCTGCTGAGACAGAACGACGAAAGCAGGTGAGCTCGATGCGTACACGCCGACTCGTACCGCTCTTGGCCCTCGCGATCCTCCTGGCCGCGGCGTGCGGGTCCGCGGCGAGCCCGACGGCCTCCATCGGACAGACTGCTCCCGGCCGGGACGCCGTGGGCGGCTTCGCCGTCGGCACCACAGACGCGAAAGCCCTGGTCCCCGGCGGCGTCTCGACCGAGCAGGGCATCCCGACGTTGGCCAGCACGACGCGCGACCTGATCATCACCGCGAACATCGCGATGCGCTCGAACGACCCGTGGGCCTCCGCCGATGCGGCGCGCCAGATCGCGGCCGGCCTGGGCGGCGACATCGTCGCGCTCTCGCAGTCGGGCACGGGTGATCAGCGCAGCGCGTCGCTCACGATGCGTATCCCCTCGAACCGCGTCGATGACGCCCTCAACCAGATCAAGAAGCTCGACGGCGAGGTGCTCACGTCGAACGTCAGCGCCAAGGACGTCACCGACCAGCTCGTTGACCTGAATGCGCGCCTCGTCGCGAAGCAGGCCGAGGAGCTGCGGTACGTCCAGCTCTTCGCGCAGGCCAAGACGGTCGACGAGATGCTGCGGGTCGACGGTGCTCTGGCGAACGTCCGGACGCAGATCGAGCAGCTGCAGGCCCAGCTCAAGTCGACGAAGGATCGCGTCGATTTCTCCACCATCTCGATGTCCGTCACGCCGCTGCTCGCCTCGGTCGGCGAACCGACCGGGACGTGGGACCCATCGCGCACGCTCGCCAAGGCCCTCGCGACGCTCGGCCTCTTTGCCCGCGGTATCGCCGACATCGCGATCTGGGGCCTGGTGTTCCTCTGGATCCCAGTGCTCGGACTCGGCTTCACCGCACTCGCGGTGCGGCTGCGCCGCAACGCGCCAGCAGCCTAGCGTCTGCTCAGCCTCCCGCCCTCCTCCGCCGCGCCAGCCTTCTTCGCAGGGAGGCTGGCGCGGCGCGTGCACGAGGCTGGATTCAACGACTACCAGACCACGTTGAAGACGCACGGGGGGCAGAGCGAGCCTGACGGCACGTTCGTGCGTGGCGGCATCGAGGTCATGGTGCTCGCAGCCGATCCAGGCGACGACGCGGAGCGCATCCTCTCGGAGGCGTTGCCGGCCAGCCACGCGGCGGGGCTTTCGCGGCATACTCGCGCTCGTGGCAGAGGCGGCGATCCGACCGGTGACCGAGCTCGACATCGAGAGCATCTGCCGGATCGACGAGCAGATCACCGGGAAGTATCGCCCCGACACGTGGGAAGACCGGGTCATGTACTACATCCGCCGCGACCCGGATTCGTCGCAGGTCGCTGAGGTGGCCGGAAAGGTCGTCGGGTTCATGCTCGGCGAGGTGCGGGGCGGTGAGTTCGGTCTCGAGGAGCCGACCGGCTGGGTGGAGTTCTTCGGTGTCGACCCGCGCGCCCGCGAAAAGGGCGTCGGCCGATCGCTGATCGAGGCCGTGCTTGCCAGCTTCAAGTCGAAAGGGGCCCATGTCGCGCGCACGATGGTCCGCACGCAGGACAAGGAGATCGACGCATTCATCCGGCGCAGCGGCTTCGTTCCGGCACCCGTGACCGCGTTCGAAAAGAGGCTTTGAAGCCGTACCCTAGAGAGCGATGACCGACGAGATCCGGATGCTGCCGAAGTCCTACCACGATGCCGTGGAGCACTGGCAGCGCCACAACTTCCCCGAGTTCCCAAAGCTGACCGAGCGCTGGCCGCAGTACTTCCCGAAGGACGCCGAGTTCTGCCTCTGCGCTCGCCTCGAAACGGGGATGACCAAGGAGGTCCAGGTCGGCGACCGCAAGGGCCAGCCGAAGGCGACCCGACCGAAGGAGCTCGACAAGGAGGCCGCGGAGCACCTGCTCATGATCATCCGCGCGCAGGCCTCGACGGAGTTCGGCTCCATCCAGCAACATCACGGCACGTTCGAGCGGGCGAACGATCCGCAGGACCAGACCTGGGTCCTCCGCGTCATGGCCGAGGAGCTCCGTCACGGCTACCAGATGATCCATCTGCTGACGTCGGCCGACTGGTCGAGCGTCACCGATCAGAAGCCCCAAGACATGGTCGAAGAGATCCTCTCGATGCAGACCGGCTCGCACGTCCTCGCAGCCTTCAACCTCGAGTACGACAGCTTCGGCGACAGCATCGCGTTCGCGGCGTTCATCGATCGCGTCGGCAAGTACCAGCTCACGATGCAGAAGGTGAACACCTACGCGCCGATGGCCGCATCGATGCCGCCGATGCTCCGTGAGGAGGCGTTCCATCTCGCCGCCGGGGTCATCCCGATGCGACGGTGGATGGAGGCTGCGGCGCGCGATCGCAACGCGACGATGGATGTCCCGACGATCCAGAAGATGATCGCGAAGTGGTACGCGCGCGGACTCGAGATGTTCGGAGACGAGCGCGGCGGTGCGACGAACGTGAAGCTGGGTTTGAAGGACATGGCCAACCGCGAGGCGCAGGACCTCTACGTCGTCGAGTGCGAGAAGATGCTCGACGACATCAGCCTGCGATTCGTGCGAACGCGACTCGCGCATCTATCGCGCGACGACGCGGATGCGGCGTACGCGCGCGTCAAGAAAGGCGAGATCGTAGAGGGCATCGGGCGGGACGACGTGCTGCGCCTGCCGGATCGCCGGTTCTTCCGCCGTCGCGGCGAGCCGGCATTCTCGCTGGTCGGCCACGACGGAGAGACCTTTACCGACGTCGAGCAATACATCGCCCACGTCCTGGCGCATCTGCCTGAGGCCTATCGCGCATCGGTCGATGTGAGGCACTGGATCGAGATGCAGCGCCTCGTTGCGAGCGGAGGGATCGACCTGAAGAAGGCCATGAACGCGATGCCGCGCCTCGCGCGCGTTGGCGGCGCTTGCCCGTGCTCGAAGTCGGTGCGCTGGGTGATGGATGTGCCTGAGGGCGCATCAGGTGGACAGGAACAGCTGAATCCCTGAGATCGGAGTCGGCCTGGATTCGCGGCTCGGACTCTCGACCGCGCAGCTGCGGGATCTCGCGCCGCTCGCGAAAGAGCTCGGCTATCGGAGCATGTGGACCAATGCCGGCACCGACTACGACCCGATCGACATGTGTGTTTCTTGGAGCGCCCATTCAGGGCTCCCGACAGGGGTTTCCGTCGTTCCCATCGTGCGCAACCCGCCCGCTGTCCTGGCGCTCGCGGCGCGCACGGCGCACGAGCTCTGCGACGGCCACTTCGTCCTGGGCATCGGCTCCGGGAGCGTGACTGACAAGCCGATCCGCGCGGTGCGTGAGTACATCGAAGAGGTGCGCAAGACCGCGCCAGGCCTGCAGATCGCGATCGGCGCGCTCGGGCCGCAGATGTTGCGGCTCGCATCGACGCACGGACAGGCCGCCGCGCTCAACTGGTGCACGCCCGATCAGGTCGCGTGGAGCCGCGCGCAGACCGGACCGACGACGCGCCTCATCGAATACATCCGCGTCTGCGTGGACGACGACGTTCCGCTCGCGCGCTTCACGCTGGCGAAGCAGATCCTCGGTTACGCGCTCGTCGCTCGAGCCTCGACGGCACGCGGATATCCCGCGCACTTCGCGCGGATGGGCTTTGGGCCGGAGCTTGCCGAGCTTCAGCGCAGGAAGGCTGAGGGCGCAGGCGACGACGAGCTTGCGCGTGAGATGCCGGAGCGACTCGTGCGCGCGCTCGGCTACTACGGCGCAGGCGCGGGTGGTCCGGAGAAATTCGCAAGTTTGGCTCGCGGGCTCGACGTCGCCGTCGTGCGTGTCCTGAACGCGCGACCCGGCGACGAGCGGCCGGTGAGGCGCGCGATCGAGATATTCGCGCCTGGGTCGGCCGCATGAAGCTCGACTACGCGGTGCCGATCGCGGCGCCGGCCGATCCATTCTGGTCCCGGGTCATGGATATCCCGGAAGCAGCGCGCTGCATCCCCGGCGCCGCGGCCGTTGCGCCGACGGGGCCCGGCAAGTTCAAAGGCACCGTGCTCGCACAGGTCGGTCCGGTGCGGCTCGTGCTCGACGGCGAGATCGCGGTGGTGACGCGTGACGACGTGGCTCGCCGCGCGTCGCTGCGCGCGAGCGCAAAGGACACACGTCTGGGCGGGACGCTCCGCGCGCAGATCGATGTCGAGGTCACGGAAGCGCCCGGTGGCACCCGGCTGCGCATCTCAGCCGATGTTCAGGTCGGTGGCCGGATCGGCGAGTTCGGACAGACCGTCATCGAGCGCAAATCGGCGCAGCTCCTGGAGCAATTCGTACAGTGCGTTGCCGCCGCCGCGACGCGGTGAACGGCGAGCAAGCGTGCCTCGACTGGCTCGCGGCACTCGAGCTCGATTGCGAGCAGCCGTCTTCTTGACCGGTATCAAACGCGCCTCGGAACTGCGTCACGTTCCTCTCGCTTTGACCGGCCCGTCGAAATCCTGGAGCGACCACCTCGCGTATCGCCCCGTCAGCATTGCCTCATCGCACGATCGCTCGTTCTGAGAGCAAGCGTGCGCTAAATCCAGCGGTACCACCTCGCTCGAGGGATGGCGAAGCGCGCCTTCCCACCGACACTGTGAACACCGTGTATCGCTTCTGTAACTCCCTTCCGCGCGCCCTCTTCATCCTCATGGGTGTCGTCGCGGTCGGTCTGGCGACGGGCTCTGCTGCGAACGCCGACGAGCCGACGCCGCGCGCGGTCCCGCAGGCCAGGTCTTACCCGCGCGCCTTCAGCACATACGACGCGCTGATCGACTACGCCACCACGATCGCGGCTGACCAGAACGCCCTCGACGCGCGGGCGTCCGCGCTCCGCGACGAGCGCAGCGCTCTCAGCGCAACGCTCTCAGCCAACGGCCTGGGATCGGTCCGTGGTGGACATCTCTTCGATCCAGACGCGCGCCGCGGCGAACGTTCCCCGATCGCAGCGATGAGCGCCCGAGTCAGCGACCTCGTCGCCCTCGACAAGATGGTCACGGCCGCCGGTGCCCTGACCACCGCCTCTCTGCCGTGGCGCATGCCCACGGAGGGCGAGATCACGCAGCCATTCGGCCCCACGCCCCTCTGGCTCGAGCCGGCACGCGTGGTCGACGGCGTCTCGTACCGGCACTTCCACGAAGGTGTCGATGTGGCGGGAGTTTGGGCGGCGGACGTCGTCGCGCCGGCACGCGGTCGCGTGGTCTTCGTTGGAAAGATGATGGACGGGGCTGAGGTGATAGTGGTCGCACACGATGGCGGCGTGGTCACGTTGTACGCGCACCTCAACAACTCGACCCTCCCGCCGATGGTGGCCGCCGGCGACGAGGTCGCCGCCGGTCAGAAGATCGGCACCCAGGGGCTGACCGGAATGATCACCGGGATGCATCTCCACTGGGCCGCGTGGCGCAACGGTGAGCTCATCGATCCGATGAGCCTCATCGGGCACTAAGACCGGCCATGCCGCGTCTCCTACGCCAATATCCGATCTTGGTCGCCTTTGCTCTCACAGCGGGCGCTTTCATGACCGTCCTCTTGCCGAGCAATAGTGGGGCGTTGGGCGAGGAACCCTCGCGAAACACTGTTTCAGTGGATCAGCCGCGTCCGGATGCGGTTGAGCGCGTCGCACCAGAGTCGCGTGGCCGGCCGGTCGTCGCCGTATGGACTCCCGCGTCGACCGAGGCACCCGCGCCGGCGACTCTCGCCCCTGTCGTCGTCGCCGTCGTCGCGCCGCGATTTGTACCAGCGGCGGCACCGCTGGCCGTCGTCGCCCCCCCGCCGGCGGCATGCCCTGCGACCTTCTTCTGCTACCCGCGTCTCGGTATCAGCGGGCCGATCGTGCCCTACAACGATTGTGCGGGGACCACCGACGTCGGTACCGCCATCCGCCGCCTCACCTGCGTCCGTGCCGGCATTTGGCTCGCCGGCCACGCCTACACGCAGTTCGGTGGCATCACCGGCTACCGCTCTGGCGATGTCGTGTTCGTGCTTGGACAGCGCTTTGAGATCACCGGCGCGACGGTTCAGCGCTCCTGCGAGCCCGTCGGAGCGATAGCTGCGCTTTCACTTCAGACGAGTCTCGAATCCTCGACCTGCGGGCGCGTGCTCGTCGTGCAGGGGCGCTAGACCGAACCGCTCGCGGGCGCGCGCCGGTTAGCGCACCATTGCCCTCTGTAGTGTCGGGAAGGGATCCACTCGAGGCCGCCTACGAGCGGCGCATCCGCCTGGCGTCGGAGGTTGCGACGTGGGGCATCGCCGCCATCCTCGTCGCGTCCGCGGCGCTCCCGACGACGGAGCCCATCTCGCGGCTGGGCCTGCTCTTCAGCGCCGCGCTCTTGAGCATCTTCGCGATCCTGTGGTTCCACGTCATCCCCGAGCGGATCTTCGGGCCGTTGCGCTTCACCATCGGCACCGGACTCACGCAGCTCGTGGGAGCGATCCTTCTGATGCTCACGGGCGGCAGCGATTCGAACTATTTCGTCTTCTTTACGTTTCCGACGCTCGCAACGACCTTTGCGATGCGCGTGGCGAGCACGATCGTTGTCGGATCGATCGGCCTCATCGCCCTCATCGCGATGATCGTCGGCGATAGCCTCGTCGAGGACCGAGCGGCCGTGTATCAGCTGGGCGCGGTCCGCGTCTCGGCGTTCGTCGCTCTCATCGCGATGACCACCCTGATCGCTCGGACCATGCAGGAGACGCGTGCCGCGTTGCGACAGCGTTCCAACGAGCTCGCGTCGCAGAACGTCGAGCTCGAGGTCTCGCATTCCACGGCCCTGGCCATCGCCCGCGCGCGCGACCTCGGTGAGCTGCTCCGCGCCGTGTTCGACGCCGCGAGCGCAGCTATCGGCGCGCACCGCGTGTTCTTCTTCGAGGGTGCCGAGGCGAGCGAGCGGAGCTGGACCATCGGTGCTGAGGGCGCCTTCCAGTCGTTCGATGCCGACCGGCGCCAGCGCGACTCACCGCGGCAGCGCGCGATGCGCTCGCGGAGGACGATCGTGGTGAACGACATGGCCGACGAGCCGATGGTCAGCGAACGCGTGAAGGCCGCATTCGGGGTCGCCTCCGGTCTCTTCGTTCCGCTCATCCATCGCGGCGGCCTGGTCGGACTCGTCACCTTCGCCGACGCGAAACCGCGCACCTGGACCGCGCGGGAGGTCCGTCTGGCCGAGATCATCGCCGAGTCGGTCGCGCCATCCGTCGCTTCCTTCCTCGCTATCGAGGAGGTCCGCGAGGAGCGAGAGGTCCTCGCGGGCCGCATGAAGGTCCTGGAGGGCATGAACCAGCTCGTGGAGGCGCTCGCGCTCGCGCAGGACGAGGCGACGACGGGACAGGTCGCCGCGCGGGCCGTGGCACAGGGCTTCCGGCTCATCGCCGCGACGACGCTGTTCGTCGATCCGTCGGTCGCGCTCCTCGAGCCGATCGGCACGGCGGGCGCGGCGCGCGTCCATCCGGTCGTGAACGGACCGACCAACTGCCCGGCGATCCGCAGCGGCCGCGTCTTTCAGGTGAGCGCGCCGACGGACGCGGTCATCTGTCCGTACATGCCGTTCGCGGAGGGCAGCGGTGGCTACGTGTGCGCTCCGCTCCTCGCCGGCGGAGAGCCGATCGGCGCGCTGTTCATGGAGCCGACGGTCGGCTCGGTCGTCGAGGACACGTTCGTCCGCGCCGCCGCGGACCGCGTGGCGCTGTCGCTCGCGAACCGTCGCGTGCTGGAGACGGCACAGCGTCAGGCGACCACCGACGGCCTCACTGGTCTCAGCAACCGGCATCTGCTCCGCGAGCAGCTGAAGCTCCTCCAGTCGCTCGCGACGCGGCACGGGCAGCCGTACAGCGTCATCGCGTTCGACGTCGACGGCCTCAAGCAGATCAACGACACGTTCGGCCACGAGATGGGGGATCTCGCGCTCCGCGGTCTCGCGAACGTCGTCAAGAAGACGATCCGCACATCGGACATCGGGGTCCGCACGGGCGGGGACGAGTTCCTGGTCCTCATCCCGCTCGGCGGCCTGGAGCAGGCGCACATCCTCGCAGAGCGTCTGCGCGATGCGCTGGCCGCCCAGGGCCGGGCGGAGCCGCACACGGCCATGACGGTGAGCGCCGGCGTGGCCGCGTGGCGAGTTGGGCGCACCGCTGAACAAGTGCTGGAGGCCGCGGACGAGATGCTCTATGCGGCCAAGCGAGCGGGACGCGATCGGGTCGTGGTCGAGAGCGCTCCAGCCGCAGCGGAATCCGGCCCAGCCTCGTCTTGACAGGCTTTTTCGCACTGGACTAGAGTGTTAGCAGTCCCTGCAGGCGAGTGCTAATTCAATTTTGACGCCCTGCCGCCTATCGGCGCGGGCAAAGATAGAGAAGGGGGAACGCACATGGCTGCCATCGCAGAGAAGACCAAGCTGAAGCCGCTGGGCTCCCGCGTGGTCATCAAGGCCCTCGACCGCGAGGAAGTCACCAAGAGCGGGATCTTGATCCCGGACACCGCCAAGGAGAAGCCGCAGGAGGGCAAGGTCCTCGCTGTCGGTCCGGGCGGGATCGACAAGAACGGGAACAAGGTCGCGATGACCCTCAAGGAAGGCGACAAGGTCCTGTACCAGAAGTACTCAGGCACGGAGTTCAAGCTCGATGGCGAGGAGCTCCTCGTCATTTCGCAGGACGACGTTCTCGCGCTGATCGAGGGATAGGGAGAAAAGCATGCCGAAGCAGCTCGTATTCACAGACGACGCACGCAAGAAGCTCAAGGCTGGCGTCGACGTCATGGCCAACGCGGTCAAGACCACGCTCGGTCCGAAGGGCCGCAACGTTGCGCTCGACAAGAAGTTTGGATCGCCGACCGTGACGCACGACGGTGTCACCGTCGCGCGCGAGGTCGAGCTCGAGGATCCGTTCGAGAACATGGGTGCGCAGCTCCTCAAGGAGGCTGCCACCAAGACCAACGACATCGCCGGTGACGGCACCACCACCTCGGTGGTCCTCGCGCAGGCGATCGTCCACGAGGGTCTCCGCAACATCGCCGCTGGCGCGAACCCGATGCTGCTGAAGCGCGGGCTCGAGCGTGGCGGTCAGGCCGTGGTCGAGAAGATCAAGGCCGACGCGAAGGAAGTGAAGGGCAAGGAGGAGATCGCGCAGATCGCGACCATCTCCGCCGCCGACGCAACGATCGGTCAGCTCATTGCGGACGTCATGGACAAGGTCGGACGCGAAGGCGTCATCACCGTCGAGGAGTCGAAGGGTCTGCAGTTCGAGACCGAGTTCGTCGAGGGTATGCAGATCGACCGCGGCTATATCTCGGCGTACTTCGTGACCAACGCGGACCGGATGGAAGCGGTCATCGAGGACCCCTACATCCTCATCACCGACAAGAAGATCTCGGCGATCACCGACATCCTGCCCGTGCTCGAGAAGCTCGTGCAGGTGAGCAAGAACCTCGTCATCGTCGCGGAGGACATCGACGGCGAGGCGCTGGCGACGCTCGTCGTGAACAAGC
>JANMWW010000090.1:0-17042 GCA_031394155.1 Chloroflexota bacterium
GCAGCGTGAGCTTCCTCGCTCCGAACGGCGATCAGCTCGCGATCGAGAATGCCGTCGGAACGACGAAGACGGCGAGCCTCTCGTACAAGGTGAAGGAAGCCGGCACGTACCACGTCGCAGTTCACGGAGTGCGCGGGACGACGGGGACCTACCAGGTCGTGATCGCCGCGCGCTGAGCGCGCGAGCTAGTGGCGCGCGGCCTGTTGGGGAAGCGTGCCTTCGGCGGAGCGGATGCGGCGCGTGAGGATCGGCAGCAATGCGAGCGCGAGCTGCGGGTGGCTCTCGAGGATGCCGCGGAAGTGCCACCGCTGGATGCCGAGCGCGGTCGTGGGCTCGGCTGCGCGGACGCTCGCGGACCGTGGGAACTCATCGAGCAATGCCATCTCGCCGACGACGTCACCCGGGCCGAGCGTCGCGAGCTTGGTCTCCTTGCCATCGCGCTCCTGGATGATGTCGACCTTGCCGGAGCGGATGATGAACGCGCCAACGCCGGTGTCGCCCTGACGCATGATGAATTGGCCGGGCTGGTAGCTCTGCTCGACGGCCGCGTTGGCGATCGCGTCGAGCGACTTCTGGTCGAGATCCTCGAACCACGAGACGCGCTTGAGGAATTCCGCGTTCCCAGCCACGGCGCGATGGTATCCCGACGCCTGATAGTTCGCCATGGAAGCCTTTTTCTCGCCGCAGGCGAGAATTGAGCAAGATGGCCTCATTCCGCATCGACGTGGCGACCGACATCGCCGGCTGCGCCGCCACCGTTGCCCTTCAAAAAGAGGTGTGGAGCGGCGATGTCATCGTGCCGCCGCAGCTCATGCTCGCGGCCGCGCACAACGGCGGGTTCGTGGCCACCGGCTATGCCGAGGGCGATCCAGCGCCGGCGGGCTTCGTGTTCGGCTTCCTGGGCATCCGCGACTACCACTTCCGGCACCACTCGCACATGCTCGCGGTGCGCGATCCCTATCGCGGGTCGACGCTGGCGCGCGAGCTGAAGGAAGCCCAGCGCGATCATTGCCTGGATCAGGGCATCGAGATCATCGGCTGGACGATGGACCCGCTCGAGGCGCGCAACGCGACGTTCAACTTCACGAAGCTTGGTGCGTATACGCGCGAGTACCACCGCGACTTCTACGGTGCGATGCCCGACAAGCTGAACGCGGGACTTCCCTCCGACCGCATCTACGTCGAGTGGCCGATCGGGCACGACCGTACCTACAAGCGCCTCAAAGGCGAGGACAAGGCCCCGACGCTCGAGGACGCCGGGAAGGAGTCCATCGGATACGTGCTGCCGGCTGACGGCGAGCGCCCAGGTGCTGTCGCGGCCGTGACGGACCAGACGCACCTGCTGCTCGCTATTCCGCCGCGCTTCCAGGAGCTGAAGGCGAGGGACGCGAGTCTCGCGCTCGCGTGGCGCATGGCCGCGCGCGAGGCGTTCGAGACATCATTCGCGAAGGGCTATGCGGCGGTGGAGTTCCTGCGCGGGTCCGACGGCCGGGGCGCCTACCTCCTCGTTCCGCAGCCACGACGCGAACCCATCGATACTGACGACGCATGAAGAACGCAGGCGGGGACCACGAGCCATGAAGCTCGAGCGCATCGAGCTCTTCCTCATCCGCCTTCCGTTGAAGTCGCCATACGAGACGAGCGGCTCACGCGAGACGCATCAGACCCGCGTGATCGCCCGCGTGGAATCCGAGGGCATCGTCGCGTGGGGTGAAAGCGTCGCGCCCGAGACACCGTGGTACTCCGGTGAGACCCCCGAGACCGTCTGGTGGCTCCTCGACGAGATCGCGATACCGCGCCTGTTCGCGGCGGATCTGGGCGGGCCGAACGACACGAGCACAACGCTCGGGTGGATCAGGGACCACCGCATGGCCAAGGCGACGCTCGAGATGGCGATGTGGGATCTGTTCGCGAAGAAGGCCGACGTGCCTTTGTCGAAGCTGCTCGGCGGTACGCGCGATCGCATCCTCTGCGGAGTCGCGATCGGGATCCAGCCATCGATCGACGCGTTGCTCGACAAGATCGCCAAGGAGCTCGAGGGCGGCTACCAGCGCGTGAAGGTCAAGATCAAGCCGGGCTGGGACGAGAAGGTCGCCGAGGCGATCCGCAAGCGTTTCCCCGACCTGCCGTTCCAGCTCGACGCGAACTCCGCGTACACGCTGGCCGACGTCCCGCTCTTCAAGCGCATTGACGCATACACATGCCTGCTCATCGAACAGCCACTCGCCGTGGACGACATCATCGATCACGCCACGCTGCAGAAACAGATCGCGACACCGGTCTGTCTCGACGAGTCGATCCACTCCGCGGACGACGCGCGCAAGGCGATCGAGATCGGCGCAACGCGTGTGATCAACATCAAGCCCGGACGTGTCGGCGGCCTCGCGGAGTCGAAGAAGATCCACGACGTGTGCCAGGAGCGCGATGTCCCGGTGTGGTGCGGCGGGATGCTCGAGATGGGCATCGGCCGCGCCGCGAACGTGCATCTCGCGTCGCTGCCGAACTTCCGCCTACCCGGCGACGTCAGTGCGTCGGCCCGCTATTTCGATACGGAGATCATCGCCGAGCCATTCACGGTGGCGAAGGACGGCACGATGAGGGTGCCGACCGGCCCGGGAATCGGCGTCACCGTCCTTGAGGACGTAATCCGCAAGATCGCCCTGAAGACGAAGGAATACCGGCCCTAGCGCACGCCGCGCCGCTCGGGTCGTGCGCGGCGGCGCCGGAAGCGAAGCGTCGGGCACTCCTCGAGTGAGCTCTTGAGTCCAGCCCGTCCGCTGACACACGCGCGGTGGATGGCGGACGGGCGTAACGAGAAAGCGACGAGAGGAGTGCCCGGCGCTGAGCGGCCGGCGCCCGCCGCCTCGCATCCGGTGGCGCGGTGCGCTAGGTCTTGGCTGGGACGGGCGCCGGTGCGGGCTCGGGCGGCCAGACGACGATCTCGTCGATGACCGTGCCGAACGCGTCCAGCAGGCGCGCGTAATCGCCGCGCGCCCACATCAGGCGCGCCGCCGCGACCGGACCGGCCGCGTAGACATGCTTCCGGCCGGGGGCGAGGTCGTCGGAGGATGGGTGTGATGCGGCGCGGATCCGCGAACCGGAGTGGATCCGGTAGACCTCGCCTTCACGCACGAAGGCCGGCGAGCCCCACGTGTACACCCACTCCCACTCCACCGGACGCGCCAGCTCCTCGCGCCACATCGCGCGCAGATGCTGGAGGCGCCAGTTGGCCATGTCGGAGTCGAGCTGCACCTGCACCTCGATCCACTCCGCGTTGGCGTCGTCGTGCGACGTTCCGGCGGGCGCGGGGTGGATGGTGAGGATGCGCGCCTTGGTCGCCTCGACGGGGCGGAAGTCGGCCATGGCGCGAGAATACCGGACGGGGACGGAAGGGGACCTGATGACGCAGCACACGCGTGCACTTATGGCCGAGGCGTGCGGGACGTTCTGGTTCTTCTTCATCGGCGCAGGCGCAGTCCTGACCGACGCCGCCTTCAACGGCGGAGGCTTGCTGACGATCGCGCTGGCGCACGGTATCGCGCTTGCGATCGCGATCTCGACCTTCGGTGTGGCCTCCGGGGGTCACTTCAATCCTGCGGTGACCTTCGCGCTCGCCATCGCCGGCAGGCACCCATGGGCGCGGGTGCCGACCTACTGGGCGGCGCAACTCTTCGGCGGCGTGCTCGCGGGCTTCGCGCTGCGCTACGTCTTCGACTTCGCCATCGCCGCGGTGGACAAGACACATCTCGGCACGCCCGGCCTCGCCGGCACGATCACGCCGACGGTCGGCATCGTCATCGAAGCGCTGCTCACCGTTTTCCTGGTCTGGGCCGTCTACGGAACAGCCGTGTCACCGCTCGCGCCGCGGATCGCCGGCTTCGGGATCGGCCTCACGGTGATGACGGACATCCTGCTGGGTGGACCGCTCACCGGCGCCGCGATGAACCCCGCGCGCTGGTTCGCCACGGCGGTGCCCGCCGGTTTCTACGACAACTGGTACGTGTACTGGATCGGACCGCTCATCGGAGCCGCGATCGGCGGACTGTCGATCCGCTTACTCTTCGCGCCGCCGGAGCTGGAGCGCCACGCGACCTAGCCGTCACTCGAGAACGCTAGCCGCACGCTCCGTCACAGACCTGGATGACTCCAGTCATCTGCGGATGCACTCCGCAGTGGTATGCGAACGTGCCGACCTTGTCGAAGGTGAAGGTCACCGTCTTGTTCGCATCGATGCCGATGTCGAACAGCCTGCCGGGGTCGTCGGAGGTGACCGTGTGGAATTCCTTTCCGCGATTGGCGATCGTGACGACCGTTCCCTTGGAGACCGTGAGCACGGCGGGCGCATAGGTCCAGCTGGCTTCCTGACCCGCAGGTTCGATCACCTGCAGCTCGTTCGGCTTGAAGGTGCGCTCGGGCTGACTGCCTGCGCTGCTGCACGCGGCGATCGCCACAAGCAGGGTGGACGCGAGAAGGCGGAGCGCCCAGCGTACGGTCATACAACTCCTACGCAGGCGCCCCGCCATCGGATGACCGCTTAGAGCATTCCCGCGAGCGTGCTGAGCACGCAGATGCTGTCGCTCGTGAGGTGAGGCGAACCGTGTCCGGCATGAAAGACTTCGTTTGTGAGTCTCTGGCTCGAAGGCGCTCAGCGCTCCTTCCCACGACTCGACGGCGACGCGCAGGCGGACGTGGCCATCGTCGGCGGTGGGATCGCGGGCATCGCGACCGCGTACTTCCTCGCGAAGTCGGGCGCGCGACCGATCGTGCTCGAAGCGCGCGGCGTGGCCGAGGCCGCGAGCGGACGGAACGCCGGCTTCCTGCTCGCCGGAGTCGCTGAGAATTTCGTCGCAGCCTCGCGCCGCTACGGCGCGGACAAAGCGCTGCGCATCTGGAAGCTCACCAGGCACACGCAGGAGTTGGCGCGGACGCTGGTCGCCGAGTACGAGATCGATTGCGAGCTCCGCTGGAATGGCTCAGATCAGATCGCCGGCGACGAAGAGGAATGGAGCGAGGTGGCGGAGAGCGCGCGCCTGCTCTCAGCGGAAGGCGTGTCCGTGAGCGTCGACGCCGCTTCCAAGACCGCGACCTACAGCGAAGACGGCGAGATCCATCCGGTCCGCTGGGTCCGCGGTCTCGCGGCTGCGGCGGTGAGGCTGGGCGCGCGCATACACGAGGACACCACCGTCAGGTCCGCGTGGGACGGCCAGGTCGGCACCGACAACGGCACGGTCAGCGCCGGAGCGATCGTGCTCTGCACCAACGCCTACACCGCGCACCTGGTGCCGTCGCGCGTCCGACCGGTGCGCGGGCAGATGCTCGCGACTGCGCCGACGGCGCCGGTCTTCGTCCGGCCCGCGTACGCGAAGCGCGGTCATCAGTACTGGCGGCAGCGCGCCGACGGTCGCGTCCTCGTGGGCGGCTGGCGCGACACCGCCGTCGACGAGGAGATCGGCGAGGAAGAGCGAACGACGGCCGGCGTTCAGGCGCACCTCGAGGCGTTCCTGCACGAGCACGGCATCGACGCACCGATCACGCATCGCTGGGCCGGCACGATGGGCTTCTCACATGACGCGCTCCCGTACGTCGGACACACCGGCCCTCGTCTGTTCGTGTGTGGTGGATTCACGGGGCACGGGATGGCATTCGGTCCGGCGAGCGCAGAGATCGTTGCGACGCTCCTCCGCGGCGGAACGCATCCAGACGCAGACCTTTTCGATCCCTCGCGCTGAGCGCCTTCGCGTACTGGGGATATCGCCGGCGCGTTACTCCGACGTGCACGCTTCGGTCATCCCGTCGCTGTGGGACATCGGCGGGCTCTTCGGATATCTCTTCGGTAATCCGTGGCTGTTCATCTCATCGACGACCGTGATGACGACCAGCCTGGTCATCGGAGCTGTCGCCGCGGCAGCCCTGCCGCAGCGCGCTGCGATCCTCGCACGCATCGCCCCGACGCTGGCACTCATCCTCGCGTACTTCGGCATCGGCAGCTTCCTGCTCTCGGTCGAGATCGTCCTGCGCTTCCACGACAGCATTCCGTACGAGACCGAGGTGCAGTTCGTCAGCGGCATCGGGCATCTGGTCGTCGCGATCGTCGGGATCGCGACGCTCTGGTCATATTTGCGGCGGCGACCGAACCGCGCCTGGCTCGCGGCGCACAACGTCGCGCTCGGATACTGGACGTTCCAGCTCGCCGTGCTCACGCCGCCGTGGTTCTCGTTCCAGGGACAGCGCGAGCTCATCACGACCGCCGCGCTGGCGATGCTCGCGGCCGCGGCGATGGCGAACGCCGTTCTCTGGCTGCGGTCCCGCAGAGCGATCTAGCGCGAGCGCCCCTCACTAGACTTTGCGTGGGGGGTTAGCTCAGCGGTAGAGCAGGGGACTTTTAATCCCTTGGCCACGGGTTCGAATCCCGTACCCCTCACACCGATCGCCTCCGACGCAATCCCGCGCACGCGTGACATACTCGCGCATGTCGGTAAAAAAATGATGAAGGCTTACCTTCGTATAGTGACCACGATCGGGAGGTGACGCGCACTTCGGATGCTCAGGAACGTCGCCGGGCACCCAGCCGACGCCTGACTGACCGGCAGACCGCGATCCTCGAGCTCGTGGCGACTGGTTTTGAGAACAAGGAGATCGCGCACGAGCTCGGCATCAGCGAGCAGGCGGTGAAAGAGCAGGTCTCCACTTTGCTCCGTGTCCTCGCGGCGCCAAATCGAGCAGCGTTAGGAGATGCCGCCGCCACGCGCCGGTTCCTCGGCAGCGCGACGATCGACCCTGAGTGGCTCCGTTATCTCTTCCAAGACGCGCCGATGCACGTCGCGATCGTCGAGGGTCCGGAGCATCGTTTCGTAGCGATCAACGACGCATTCCGCTCCACGACCGGGGGCGCGGACGTCATCGGAAAGCCATATCGCGAGGCGTTCGAACGGGCGGAGTCGCTTGCGTTCCTCGACCGCGCGTACCGCACCGGAGAGCGCGTCGTCGGGAGCAGCCTTCGGCGTCGCTTCGTTCGCACTGGCCGCAGCGAGCCGGAGGACGGCTACGTGACATTCGTATTGCAACCACTTCCGGGAGCGGACGGAGGCATTGGAGGCATCGCGATCTTCAGCATCGACGTGACTGAGGAGGCGCTCGCGCGCCAGCGGGCCGAGCAGCTCGAGACCGAGGAGCTCGCGATCCTCGATCTTCTGACCTCTGGGGTCGTCGTGACCGATGCGCAGGGAACCGTGGTCAAAGCCAACCGCAGCGCCAAAGATTTCCTCTCGCTGACCGAAGCCCCGGCGATGCTCATGCCCGACAGCGCCGGCCGGTATGAGTTTCGCGACGCAGCCGACGGGCGCAGGATCCCCTACGAGGAATTCCCAACGGTCCGAGCGCTGCGCGGCGAGCGATCGGACGCGCAGGTCTATCTGGTTCACCACCCTCGTTTCTCTCGCGAGCTAACGCTCCGCATCTCGGCACTCCCGCTGCTGGGCACTGACGGTCACGTCCGCGGGGCCGTCCTTACGGTCGCGGAGGCGTAGAAACGGCTACCGGCCGGTAGCGACCGAGCGACCGAGCGCTGCAGGTGACGCGCGTTGGTTTCGCGCCGTACAGTCGCACCCCTTGGACGCCACAGTCGCGAAACCCTCCGGCTCTCAGGAAGTGACCGAGGGCATCTACGTCTACTGCATCATCGAGAGCCCCCAGGCGCGCACCTTCGGCAAGCTCGGCATCGGCGGACGCGGCGACGACGTCTACACCGTCCATCACAAGGAGCTCGCTGCGGTCGTGAGCCGGACGCCGCTCATGGTGTACGACCCGACGCGTGAGAACGCGCTCACCCACGAGCACGTCAACGAGATCGTGATGATCGACAACGGATTCACGCCGGTTCCCATGAGCTTCGGCACGCTGTTCAAGACCGAGGGCGACATCGTCGAATTCCTCAAGGACACGTACGACGCGCTGCGGGAGGTGCTCAAGAAGATGCGCGACAAGCTCGAGTTCGGCCTCAAGGTGAACTGGGATCGCGAGTCCGTCCTGGCCGACATCGAGAAGGAGTTCGAAGAGATCCGGCGTCTGAAAGCGCAGATCGAAGACGATCAGGCGACCTCGACGTACTTCGCGCGCATGCAGCTCGGCCGCCTGGTGGAGCAGGCGCTCGCCCAGAAGTCCGAGTCGTTCGTGCGCGAGATCTACGACGAGCTGCGCGACGCCGCGATCGCGTCGCGCGCGAACAAGGTCATCGGCGACCGCATGATCATGAACGGCGCCTTCCTCGTCGAACGCGAGAAGTCCGACATGTTCGACAAGAAGGTGCAGGAGATCGGTCGCCGCTACGAGGGCAAGCTGAAGTTCAACTACACCGGGCCGTGGCCGCCGTACAACTTCGTGACCATCCGTCTGCAGCTGGAGCGGAGCGCCGGGGTCTAGCGTGCTCCTGCGGCTGCTCACTCTCCCCCTCAGCCTTCCGATCGCCGGCATCCGCTACTGCCTCGAAAAAGTGGTCGAGGTCGCGGAGAAAGAGATGTGGGACGAGGAGCCGGTGCGCGAGCAGCTGATCCTCGAGAACCAGGCGTACGAAGAGGGTCGCCTGGACGAAGAGACCTTCCGCGCCCGTGAGACCGAGCTTCTCGCGCGGCTGCGCGAGATCAAAGAGCACCGCCGCGAGATGGCGCGTGAGATGGCACGCGCGGAGACCGGCGAGCAGGCCGGTTCGGCCGTCGACGAGCGGCGGCGCGTGGTCATCGAGCTGCCGGACGAGGTCAAGTGAGCGCGCTGCGCTACGTCTACGGCATCCTTCCAGCGGCCTCCGCGCCCTCGGTCGATCCCGCGGACATCGTCGGCATCGACGGAGCGCCTGTGCGCACGCTCGTCGACGGTGCCTTCGCCGCGGCCTGCAGCGAGGTCGACGAAGCGGAGTACGGCGAGTCGAGCCTGAACGAGCGGGTGCGCGATCTCGATTGGCTCGCGCCCCGAGCCGCGGCGCATCAAGCGGTGAATTCGCGGCTTCTCGAGATCGCCGGCGTCGTGCTGCCACTCTCCTTCGGCGCGCTCTATCGCGACGATGCGCGCGTGAAGGAGATGCTGCGCGAGGACGCTCCCGCTCGGCGTGCGCGCCTCGACGCGCTTGCAGGTCGCGCCGAGTGGGTCGTGACCGTGCTGCGCGACGCGAGTAGCGCCGCGGGCGCGGCCGACGAGCTGCGGGCGCTCGATGACGAGATCGCCTCGAGCGCGCCGGGCAAGGGCTATCTGCTCGAGAAGCGCCGCACGACCGTGGCGAGCGAGGCCGCGAGCCGCGCCGATGCGGACGCGGCGGAGCGGGCTCTGGGCGCGCTCATCCGCGTCGCCGAGCGTAGCTACCGCGAGCCGGTGGCGAAAGGTGGCGGGGACATTGTCGTCCTGCGCGTGTCCCTTCTTGCGCCGCGCGCGAAGACCGGTGTCATCGACGGCGCGATCGCGGCGGTGACTCGTGACCTCGATCCACTCGGCTATCGCGTGCGCTCCACCGGACCCTGGCCGGCATACCGGTTCGGATCGCTGTGACCGACCAGCTCGCGAATATCGAGATCCCACTCGTCGACATCATCGATCGCCTGCTCGAGCGAGGGGTCGTGCTCGCGGGCGCGGCAACGATATCCGTAGCGGGGGTGGACCTCATCGAGCTGCGACTCAGCGTGATGCTCGCATCGGTCGACGCGCTGGACCGCGCGCTGGCAAAGCCATAGGCCTCCTCGTGCGCGCGATCGTGCGCACCGCCGACGCCACGCTCCTCGAGCGCGAAGGCCTGATCGCGGTGGCCGACGCAGGGCTCTCTGCGCTCGCGTCACGGCAGGACCTGGTTCCTTCGGCGGACGCTGGCGAATTGCGAGCGCACGAGCGAATCACCGGGCGGATCCACGATGCGGTCCCATCGCTGCCCTCGCGATTCGGCCAGTTCTTCAGTGACGAGGCGTCGCTGTCCGCCGTGCTTCGGCAGCGCCGTACGGATCTCCTGGGTGAGCTGGATCTCGTCGGCGACCGCGCGGAGATGTCCGTGACGCTCTCGTGGCGTGAACCACCTGAACACGTCGCCACGGCGCATCTGACGACCGGTCGCGAGTTCTTGGAGGCGAAGGCCGCGCGGGAGCGCGAGCAGCGCGACGCCAAGAACGTCGTGGCACGTCTCGTCGACCACCTGGCGGTCGACCAAGCGGTCGTCCGGCGGACAATTTGCCCACGGGAGGGTGTGGCCGCGATAGTTGCCGTCTTGATCGCGCGCGATGGCGCGGGAGCGCTGCGGCAGAAGGTCGATTCGTTCGAGCAGCGCTCGAGCGACGTGACCGCGCGGGTGTACGGTCCGTTCCCGCCGTACTCGTTCGCCTCATGACCACGACCGACCTACGGATCGAGCTCGACGAGGTCCGTGCGGAGCTCGCGCGCGTGAGCGCGGCGCTGCCGGAGCGCATCGACATCGATCCGGATGATGTCGAGCGCGGTCTCGCGGGCTTGGTGCTCGGACTGGTGGAGCTCTTGCGTCAGGTACTCGAACGGCAGGCGGTGCGGCGGATGGAGGGCGGAACGTTGTCAGATGAAGAGATCGAGCGAGTTGGGCTCGCGCTGATGCGCCTCGAGCGAAAGGTGCGCGAGCTCGCGGACCACTTCGGACTGGATGAGGAGGATCTGAAGATCCGCCTCGGAGCATCGTCATGAGCTTGGAGCGCGGTCTTCACGGCGGGTCCTCATCCGCGACGCTCGTCGATCTGCTCGACCGCGTGCTCGACAAAGGCCTGGTCGTCGCCGGCGACATCAGCATCTCGCTCGCGAACGTCGAGTTGCTGACCATCCGGATCAGGCTCCTGGTCTGCTCGATCGACAAGGCTGAGCAGATCGGGCTCAACTGGTGGCGTTACGACTCGCGTCTTTCGCAGAACGGCGGCGCGAGCGACGAGGTCGCGAAGCTGCAAGCCCGCGTCACGGAGCTCGAGCAGCAGCTCAAAGCCGTCACCGCAGCATCAAAAGGAGGAGTGAGCCGTGGCAGTCGTTGAACGCACCGCGGGTGGAAGCAGCCTCATCGATGTCCTCGACCGGGTCCTGGACAAAGGCATCGTCATCGACGCGTGGGTCCGCATCTCCCTCGTGGGCATCGACCTGATCACGGTCGAAGCGCGCGTCGTAGTCGCATCGATCGAGACCTATCTTCGCTACGCCGACGCCTTGGGCGTCAGCCCCAGTCCCGGCCAGCGCAACCAGCTCCCATCTGGTGGCGGGAGCGCAGCGCCCGCGGCCAAACCGCGCCAACGGCAGGAGCGCGGCTAGCGCCCGCTCATGCGGGAGGTGGCGCTGCCCCCCACGCGCGATGCGCACGAGGCACGCGAGACCCTCGAGCCGATGCTCGACGATCTGGCGCGCGGTCTCGGTTACGACCGCGCCTTCGTGCTCGCCCATGATGCCGAGTCCGGCACGCTCCGGGGGCTCTTTGGGCTGAACGTGCGCGACGAAGAGGTCCGCGCGCTGATCGTGTCGGTCTCGCGGACCGCCGATCCGTTCGTCGTCGCCTTGCGCACAGGTGCACCTCAGCTCGTCGACGACGTCACGACCGACGACCGGCTCGACCTCGGGGAGCGTCAGGTCCTGCTGTCGATGAAGGTCACGCGGTTCGTCGCGACATCCCTCCCCGGTGTCGGGACCGAGCGCGCGAGCGCGGTGGTGGCATTGGCACGCGACCGGGAGATCAGCGAGAGCGACCTCGATCGGCTCATGCCGTTCGCGCGGCAAGCCGGAGCCGCGCTCACGCGCGAATACGACGTCGAGCTCCTCCGCCGGGCATCCGAGTCACATGCCGTCGAGAAGGAATGGCTCTGGTGGATGCTGAATGCCGTCGATGACCCAGTGCTGGTCGCCAACGGGCAGAACGAGATCCTCCATTTCAACCGGCGGGCAGAGCTCCTCTTCCGGGCTTCAGACGAGGAGAGCGCCGGCAAGCGCCGCGCGGTATGGATGAACAACTTTCTCTTCACCGCGTCCCTGTCCACCTGGAGCCTCGAGCGCGCGACGCGATCGTCGAACCGCGAGGTCACGCTCGTCGACCCGATCCAGGGAAGCGAGCTGATCTTCGAGGTCATATCGATGGCCGCCATCAACCACCGTACCGGCGAGCGCGGCACGGTCTCCGTCCTGAAGGACGTCACCGATATCCGTCACATGACCCAGGAGCTGACGCGCAACGCCCTCCGCATCCAAACAGCCGACGAGGAGATCCGCGCTGAGCGCGACCGGCTGGATCTCGTGCTGAAGAGCGTGCCGAACCCGATCATCGTCGTCGACAACGACAACCACATCATCAGCCTGAACTCGGCCGCGCAACGCCTCTTCACCCCGCGCGAGGGGACGCAGAACGAACTCGCGAACGACGCCAAGTTCACGTCCTTCCTCTCGCAGTTCCGACTCGATCCTGCGACGACCACACGCGCTGAGATCACGCTGGCCGAGCCGGGGTCAGGCGAGCGCCTCGAGATGGAGATCACCGCCACGGAGGTCCGCGACTCGCACGGCGCCGTCGTGGCGATCGTCTCGGCGATGCAAGAGGTCGGTCGCCTCCGCGAGCTCGAGCGCCGGCGCCTTCAGCAGGTGCTCTTCGAGACCGAGAAGCTCGCGGCGACCGGGCGCCTTGCCGCATCGATCGCCCACGAGATCAACAACCCGCTCGAGGCGGTCCAGAACTCGCTTTACCTGCTCGGCGGTGCGGTGAAGAGCGATGCCGCCGAGTACAAGTACTTGGAGATCGCGCGCACTGAGACCAAACGAATGTCGCGCATCCTGCGGCAGATGCTCGGCTTCTACCGGCCGGGGACGGACCTGGCTCCGATCGACGTGAACGCGATCGTTGACGACGCGGAGACTCTGGTCGCAAAGCGGCTGCGCCAATCGAAGGTCACGCTGGTTCGCGACCTCGATCCGGATCTGCCAAAGATCCGAGCGTCCGCCGACCAGATCAAGCAGGTGCTCCTCAATCTGTTCCTGAACGCGGCCGAGGCGATGCCGGACGGCGGCAAGCTCACGGTGACGACGCACCACGCGGCGGCGAATGAGCGCGACATGCTGTTCGACTCGATCCGCATCGAGGTCCGAGACACGGGGCTCGGCATCGATGAGGAGACGCAGGCTCGCATCTTCGAAGCGTTCTTCTCGACGAAGACGCAGAAGGGGACCGGGCTCGGGCTCTGGGTGTCGCATGGGATCGTCCAAGGTCATGGCGGCACGATGAAGGTGCGAAGCCGCCTCGGCGATGGAACGACCTTCGTCATCGTGCTGCCCGTCGCGGGTCCCCCGGAGTGACCCTGACGCCGCAGACGACCGTCCTCGTCGTAGACGACGAGGAGAGTGTCGCCACGACGATCAAGGCGATCCTCAAGATGGATGGCCATGACGTCACGGCGGTGACGAGTGGCACCGAGGCGCTCCGCCTCCTGAACGAGCGTCAGTACGACGTGGTCCTCACTGACCTGCGCCTCGGGGACATGGACGGCGTCGACATCCTGAAAGAGGTACAGCGCACCTCACCGGATACCGCTGCGATCATGCTCACCGGGTACGCATCACTGGACTCAGCGGTCGCCGCCCTGCGCTCGGGCGCCTACGACTACCTCATGAAGCCGTCAGACGTCGAGGAGCTTCGCGCCACGGTGAATCGCGCGATCGAGCGCCGCGCGCTGCGCCGGCGTCTCCTCGAGCTCGAAGAGGTCGACCGGCTGAAGACGCAGTTCCTGTCGATGGCCTCGCACGAGCTGCGAACACCGCTGACAGCGGTGAGTGGCTTCATCCAGGTCGCGCGCCGGCGGATCACGCGTGCGGCCGAGAATGACGCGGGCGTGGACTGGAAGCACGAGGCCACGCGCGCCGCAGAGACGCTCGAGCTCGCCCAGCGGCAGTCACGCCGGCTCGGACGGCTCGTCGACGATCTGCTCGATGTGTCTCGGCTGCAGCTCGGCCGCATCGAGCTTCATCAGCGCCAGCTGGATCTGGTCGGCTGCATTCGCGAAGTGATCGAGCGGATGGAGCTCCCGCAGACCTCGCACACGTTCACGCTCGATACAAGCGCCGATACGGCGCTGGTGCTCGCCGACCAAGATCGCATCGATCAGGTCTTCGAGAACCTGATCGGCAACGCGGTCAAGTACTCGCCTGCAGGTGGCACTGTGACGGTCGCGATGGGTGTGGACGCATCCGAGGTGCATGTGTCGATCAGCGATCAGGGCATCGGCATCTCAGCCGACGAGCTCGACAACGTCTTCAACATCTTCTACCGCTCACCAGATCCGCGTGCGGGACACGTGGGCGGCCTGGGTCTGGGGCTCTACATCAGCCGCGAGATCGTGACGCGCCACGGTGGGCGGCTCTGGGCGGAGAGTGGCAAGAACGGCAGCACGTTCCACGTCGCGCTCCCGCTCGCGACCGGCCCGGCGCCAGACGCGGTCACAACCCCCGCAGCAGCGTCGCGAGGCTGATCCCGAGGCGCTTGCTGATGTGTGAGAGCGCAGCCAGCGAGGGAGTCACGCGGCCGGTCTCCATCTTCCACACGTACTGCTTCTCGAAGTAGACGCGACCGCGGCGGTCCGATCCGAGATCGGCCATGGTCAGCCCCTTCTTCTGCCGCAGCGCACGGATGCGCGAGCCGACGGCCCGTGCGAGCGCCGCTTCGCCGGGGACGTCGGGATGGACACGTGCGGGCATTACAGACCTCGGGCGACGAACTCGACGATCGCCGAGACCGCCTCGTCGCCATAGGGGGCTGCGAAGATGCCGCGCGCATGCTCCTTGCCGCCGAACATGAGCAGCGTCTTCGGGTAGGTCGCGACCTCGAACGCGCGCAGGACGTGGGGTGCCGCTCCGAGCGTGTCCTCGTTCGCGCAGACGAAGAGCTTGCGTCCCGTCACGCGGCCCGTCAGCGCAGGCGGCGTCTCCTGCACCGGCGCGGACACCGAGACTACGCACTCGACGTCACCGTCGAAGCTCGATGCGAGCACCGCGTATCCGCCCATCGACGCGCCGACGAGCGCGATCTCGGAGGCGCCCCGCTCGCGCAGCAGCGCCTTGGCCGCGGCGAGATCGACGATGGGCGACCACGGCGGCGGATCGTCTGACCAGCGGTTCGTCTTGCCTGTCGATCCGTCGTAGCCGCGCAGGTTCAGCGCGAGCGCAGGCACTCCCCGCGCGACGAAGCGCGGGGCGATGTCGCGCCAGCCGCTCGCGTCCCACGACGCTCCGTGCACCAGGATCGCCGCCCGCGTCGCGGGCAGCGCGCCATAGAGATCGGCCTGCAGCGTCTCGTCGCCGCTACGCAGTCGCACGGTCACGGACACGGGTGAATGGTGCTACAAACGAGCCCATGACCAGCGCGGTGTCCATGGACTCCGAGCGCCTGCTCGCGGACGCGCGCGGCGCCTTCCCAATGTGGGAATTCACCAAGGACCTGATCGACGAGCTCATCGATGTGTCGCTCAACTACCGGCAGAGCGGTCATCCCGGAGGCTCACGCTCGAAGGTTCACATGCTCGTATCGCTGATGCTCTCCGGCGCGATGCGCTGGGACTTGCTCCGCCCGTGGCGGCCGTTCGGCGATCGCTTCGTGCTGTCGGCCGGCCACACCGTCCCGCTGGTGTACGCGACGCTCGCGGCACTCAACGAGGCCATGCGCCTGCGGCACGAGATCGACCGCGACGAGCGCTTCGCGTTCCCGTTCGAGGGAAAGTACGCGCTCACTTGGGAAGACCTGCTGCTGCTGCGGCGCCACAACGGCCTTCCCGGGCATGCCGAATTCGCGGGAAAGACGCTCTTCATCAAAGCGAACACCGGTCCCTCCGGCCACGGCATGCCGCCCTCCGTCGGGCAAGCCGTCGCGCTCAAGCTCGCCGGGGACGAGGAGGTCAAAGTGTTCGTGTTCGAGGGCGAAGGCGGGCTCACCCCGGGCGCGGCACACGAATCGAAGAATTCCGCTTGGGGGTTGGGCCTCTCCAATCTGGTCTTTCTCGTCGACTGGAACGACTTCGGCATCGACGAGAACGCCCTCTCCACCGTCGTGCATGGCACACCCGACGACTGGTTCGCGCCCTACGGGTGGCGCGTCCTCGGCACCGACCAGGGCATGGAGTGGAGTGAGGTCACGCGGGTCGTGACCGACATCAGCCGCGGCTCCAATCCCGCGAAGGCCCCATCGATGGGCTGGTTCAAGACTCGCAAAGGACGCGGCTACGGCAAGTACGACTACAAGTCGCACGGCTCTGCGCACGCCATGAACAGCGAGCCCTTCTGGGCGCTGCGCAAGGACTTCATGAAGAAGTACGGAGTCGAGTACAAGGGAGTCGACCAGCCGCCGCCGGCGGATCCGGCCGAGCTCAGGTCGCAGGCCAGAGACAATCTGGCTATCGCGGTCTCCGCGCTCCGCGCGCGTCCCGAGATCGTCGCCTACCTCAGCGACCGCCTCGCGGCCGTCGCCCAGACGGTCCCCGATCGCATCGCGACGTTCTCGCTCGGCGGCAAAGGCGCAGGGATCTTCGACGACGATCGCCTGTTCGACTTCGAGCGGTACCCGGAAGGGATGTGGGCGAAGCCCGGCGAGAAAAAGCCTAATCGCGCCGCGCTTGCGACGTGGGGTTCGTGGATAAACAGCTACGCCAAAAAGGAGTACGGCCGGCCCCTGTTCATCGCGATGTCGGCGGACCTGGCGGAGTCGACCAACATCGCTGGTTTCATGAAGGGCTTCGGCGACATCGAAGGCTGGGGCTGGTACCAGCGCGACACGAATCCGCGCGGCACGCTGCTCCCACAGCAGATCACCGAGTTCACCAATGCGGGCATCGCCTGCGGCATCGCGTCGGTGAATCTCGCGGATGACCCGTTCGCGGATTTCAACGGACTCTGGGGAGCATGCTCGACCTACGGCTCATTCTCATATCTGAAGTACGGCGAGATGCGCCTGTTCAGCCAGCTCGCGCAGGATTGCGATCTTCGCGTCGGAAAGGTGCTGTGGGTGGCGGGCCACTCCGGACCCGAAACGGCCGAAGACTCGCGCACGCACT